>JBJEQM010000428.1:0-15980 GCA_051881755.1 Oscillospiraceae bacterium | reverse complement strand
AGAGACAGCAGACCCTCATATCTGCCAAGCTCACCCTCCAGCGCAGTGCTGACCGCTTCCGAGTCTCCTCCGCGGAGAATAACGCCGTAATATGACGCAAAAGCCCACACTGCCATAAAGATAACGACCCAATATATCTTGTTATCCTTAAAGGTAAGCTCCTTTTTCAGCATGGCGATTATGAAGAAAAGTATGCTGCCGAAGCCCGTGAAATACAGAAACGCGGCAAGGAACGAGGAGGCTCCGTCCGTAGCGGAGATAACAAAATTTCCCACCTGCGGAACAATAACGCAGAGCATCAGCATAGCCGCTATCCATTTTTGCAGCGTGGAGGGCTTCATATTTAATATAAAGTTTGATTTTTCCGTTGTTCCGAATATGGTTTTCGGCATAAAGTCACTCCTTATCAGAAATCTTTATTACAAAAAATCCTCTGCGGAAAAGTCCGCAGAGGATAATTATCCCAATTACTTAGCGTATTCCACCGCGCGGCTTTCGCGGATGATATTTACCTTTATCTGTCCGGGATAGTCCATCTCGTCCTCAATGCGCTTTGCAATATCTCTTGCAACGATTATCATCTTTTCATCGTTGACTTTGTCGGGATATACCATGATACGCACCTCACGGCCTGCCTGAATAGCAAAGGACTTCTCAACGCCGTCGTAGGAGGTGCATATTTCCTCAAGCTTTTCAAGACGCTTGATGTAGTTCTCGTAGTTCTCGCTTCTTGCGCCGGGTCTTGCGGCGGAGATAGCGTCGGCAGCCTGTACCAGCGCGGCTATAACGGACTTTATCTCAACATCGCCGTGGTGCGCCTCGATAGCGTGGATGACCTCGGGACACTCCTTGTACTTACGGCATACGTCAACGCCTATCTGAACGTGTGAGCCCTCTATCTCGTAGCTGAGCGCCTTGCCTATATCGTGGAGCAGACCCGCTCTGCGCGCCATATTGGCGTCAACGCCAAGCTCGGAAGCCATTATACCCGCAAGGTGAGCCACCTCAATGGAGTGATTGAGCACGTTCTGTCTGTATGATGTTCTGTAATGCAGACGACCGAGAAGTCTTACAAGCTCGTGGTTAAGACCGTGGATATTGGTCTCCAGAACGGCGCGTTCGCCCTCCTGCTTGATGATATGCTCGACTTCGCGGCGAGCCTTATCCACCATTTCCTCGATTCTGGAGGGGTGGATACGACCGTCGGCAATAAGCTTTTCAAGTGCGATACGGGCGACCTCACGGCGAGCCTGATCGAAGCAGGACAGGGTGATAGCCTCGGGAGTATCGTCAATGATAAGGTCAACGCCCGTGAGCGTTTCAAGGGTACGGATATTGCGTCCCTCACGGCCGATGATACGGCCCTTCATTTCATCGTTAGGCAGCGGAACAACGGAAACCGCGGATTCCGACACCTGATCTGCGGAGCACTTGGAAATTGCCAGCGAAATAAGGTCGCGGGCTCTTTCCTCACATTCGTCCTTTAACTGCTGCTCGTAAGCCTGAATTTTCAGCGCCTTTTCGTGGGTCAGCTCGTTTTCAAGCATGGAAAGCAGATGCTCCTTAGCCTGCTCCATTGTAAACTGGGAGATGCGCTCCAGAATTTCCATCTGGGACTTTTTAATTTTCTCGGCTTCCTCCAGCTTTTCCTCAGCCTGCTTTATCTTCTTCTGGAGAATTTCGTCCTTCTTTTCAAGGCTGTCGGTCTTTTTATCCAGATTTTCTTCCTTTTGCTGGATACGGCGTTCCTGACGGGAAAGCTCCGAGCGGCGCTCCTTGGTTTCCTTTTCCAGTTCGGAGCGGCTCTTGTGTATCTCGTCCTTTGCCTCTACCAGCGCGATCTTCTTCTGATTTTCGGCTTCCTTCTTAGCGTCCTCGATAATTCTCTCGGCTTCCTTTTCCGCCGAACCGATAGCGGATTCCGCCTGCTGCATACGGTGCTTTACGCCCATTTTAAACGCAATGAAGCCTGCTGCCGCCGCGCCTACCAAAAGCGCTGCCACTGCGGCAATGACTGTAATGATAACAGGTGACACTTTGTAATACCTCCTTTATAAAAATTAAACGTGAAATATCACTTCGGAGGCCGAATAAAAGGTATTCAGTTTTTCCGCATATGTTCTGCGGCGGACCTGCAGAATGTCCGTCATAACGTAAACGTTTGCGGTTATAAATTATCCGTTGGGTATAATCCTCTTTTGCATCTCTACTGTATGTATAAATATACTGTATAGTATATAGGGCTACAAACGTATAGAAAGGGGGAGCGATGAATAAAAAATATATGAAAACCTTCTATTCTGACATAGAAGTAATATAAAAATAGAGCTGCAACTATATTTCCGAAGCGAACGTCGCCGTCCGCACCATGATATATTTATACTTATCCGCACCTTGACCGCGGATTTGTATTGTATATTGCATTCATTCTTATATTTTAATATAAAACGTTTAAAATGTCAAGACAATTTATACAATTTGACACTATTACATAATATATTTCTGATTATCCTGTGAAAAAAGACGATTGACAAATGCCGAAGCCCGTGATATGATTAATTTACATAATCATAAAGCTATGAAAAAGGAAGACATTCGGCACCAACGCTCCCCAGAGAGTTTCCGTCATCGGCTGAAAGCGGAAACGGGCTTCGCCTTGTGTACACCGCCTTTTGAGCCCGCCCAATAAGCGGCGTTTTTCCGCGTTAAGGATATAATGAGGTACCGTTTTCGGTATAAATTCGGGTGGAACAGCGATAATATCGCCCCTTGATCTGTGTATGCAGGTCAAGGGGTTTTTTATTTTGCGATAATATTTCCGCCCCGTAAGGACATAGTAAAAAATAATACCATATAAAATGAAAGGAAGATTAACATGATCAAGCTTACACTGAAAGACGGCTCCGTCCGTGAAATTGAGGGCGCAATGCCCGCCGCCGAGATAATCAAGGGCATCGGCATGGGTCTTTACAAATCCGCCTGCTCCGTCAAGATAGACGGCAAGCTCTGCGATATGCGCACCGTTGTTGACAAGGACTGCACCTTTGAGGTAATGACCTTCGACAGCGAGGAGGGCAAAAAGACCTTTAACCACACAGCCTCCCATATCCTTGCGCAGGCTGTAAAGAGACTTTATCCCGAGACAAAGCTTGCTATCGGTCCTGCCATCGACGACGGCTTCTACTATGATTTCGACGGCGAAAAGGCGTTCACTCAGGACGACCTGGGCAAGATAGAGGCGGAGATGAAGAAGATAGTCAAGGAAAACCTCGAACTGGAAAAATTCGAGCTGCCCGTTGACGAAGCCGTGGCAAAGCTTGAAGCCATGGGCGAGCCTTACAAGGTGGAGCTCTGCAAGGAGCACGCAGGCAAGGGCGAGAACATCTCTTTCTACAAGCAGGGCGACTTCATCGACCTGTGCGCGGGTCCCCACCTTATGTCCACAGGCGCGGTAAAGGCGTTCAAGCTGACAGCCTGCACAGGCGCATACTGGCGCGGCGACTCCAAGAGCAAGCAGCTCTCCCGTATCTACGGCACGGCTTTCCCCAAGGCAAGCGAGCTTGAAGCACACCTCGCCGCTCTGGAAGAAGCCAAGAAGCGCGACCACAACAAGCTTGGACGTGAGCTGGAATATTTCACAACTGTTGATTATATCGGTCAGGGTCTGCCCATTATCCTGCCCAAGGGCGCACGGGTTATCCAGATACTCCAGCGCTGGGTGGAAGATACCGAGCAGAAGCACGGCTGTCTGCTGACAAAAACTCCCTACATGGCAAAGCGTGAGCTTTACAAGGTATCGGGACACTGGGATCACTATCTTGACGGTATGTTTATCTTGGGCGACCCCCTCGACGAGACAAAGGAGTGCTTCGCTCTCCGTCCTATGACCTGTCCTTTCCAGTATCAGGTATTCCTTAACAGAGCGCGTTCCTACCGCGACCTGCCTATGCGTCTGACGGAGACCTCCACACTGTTCCGCAACGAGGACAGCGGCGAGATGCACGGTCTTATCAGAGTACGTCAGTTCACCATCTCCGAGGGACATTATATCCTCCGTCCCGAGCAGCTGGAGGAAGAGTTCAAGGGCTGTCTGGAGCTGGCAAAATATATGCTCGGCACAGTGGGTCTCCTTGACAAATGTACCTTCCGCTTCTCCCAGTGGGACCCCGCAAATCCCAAGAACAAGTACGAGGGTACAGCGGAGCAGTGGGAAGAGGCTCAGTCCGTTATGGCGAAGATACTCGACCACCTTGGGGTAGATTACACCATCGGTATCGACGAAGCCGCATTCTACGGTCCTAAGCTTGATATCCAGTACAAGAACGTATACGGCAAGGAAGATACCCTTGTTACAATACAGATAGATATGCTTCTTGCGAAGAAATTCGGCATGGAGTATACCGACGTGGACGGCAAGAAGAGAATGCCCTATATTATCCACCGCACATCTCTGGGCTGCTACGAGAGAACTCTGGCATATCTTATCGAAACATACGCTGGCGCGCTGCCACTGTGGCTCTCTCCCGAGCAGGTGCGTATCCTGCCCGTTACAGACCGTGCCGCGGACTATGCCGCAAAGCTGCTTGAAAAGCTGGAGGCTCACGGCATGAGAGCTACTATCGACGGCAGAAACGAGAAGATAGGCTACAAGATTCGTCAGGCGCAGCTGGAAAAGATACCCTACTTCTTCATCGTCGGCGACAAGGAGACAGAGGACGGCACAATCTCCCTCCGCTCCCGCAAGAACGGCGATATGGGCGCTCTCCCCGCAGACGAGGTTATGGCGAAGCTGTTTGAGGAGAACGACACAAAGGCTCACGACTGATAATTATTATATAATGATAACGGCGGCGGATATCGTTTCTGATATCCGCCGCCGTTATTGCAGCAAAAATCCGTCCCGACGCTGTCGGGACGGATAAATTTATGTATATTACTTTGTATTGGAAAGCTTCCAGCGGAAAGCGGAGATACGCTGCGCCTTGGTGTTGTCGTAGGAAATATTGCTGCACGCAACGCTTATATCGTTATAGCGGTAATCTGTCTTTGCGCCGCCCTTAAAACCGAACGCAACCGCCGCTTTAACGGAATCCGCGCCGTAATTACGCTGAATTACCGCGCCCAGCTTGTGATACTGACGGAGAAACTCAACAATATCCTTTGCCGCGATAGGCTTGGAATCGCATACATTGTAAACGCCCTGATAATTAATACCCGAGCCAACATTGACGATACCCACGATAAAGTCCACAAGATTGTAAAGACAGCAGAAAGAATATCCGTAATCGCCGTAGCCGTAGATAAACGAGCAGCCGTCCTTGGGGTCGTATATCTTTGCGCGGAGGTTATCGGGGAAATCCTTTGTATATATAGGGCATACTCTTGCGATAACGCCCTTTGCGGAAGCGCTCTTGCTGATTATCTTGGATAGCATCTTTTCGCTGTCGTACTTCATCTTGGCGTAAGCCGTGGACGGCTTTTCGTCGGCGGTCTCTCTGATAGGCTCACGTGTTTTCTGCTGAGCGTATACCTGATGAGTGCTGACAAGAATGATATCTCCCACGCCTGCGTCAACGGCAGCCTTGTAAAGGTACTTATCCACAGCCGAACTGATCCTTTCCTCGGTGGAGGAAATAGTTGCGGGGAAATCATTATCCACCGTGCAGGCAAGATGAACCAGAATGTCTATCTGATTTTCCGCAAGTATAGCCGAAACAGCGTTTTTATCCTCTATATTAGCTTCAAAAAATCGAAAATTGGGCGTACCGTCCAGTTTACTCGGCTTGCTGTCCGTACCGATGACTGTATTGCCCTTTTCAAGCAGGGTCTCCGCCACAGCGGTGCCGATCATGCCGGAAGCGCCTGTGATCAATATAGTTTTCATTTTAACAAACCCTCCGTTCTCTCCCGTAAATATTTATATTTATATTTATTATACCACATATAAATATAATTGCAATAGATTTTCCTCTAAAAAATGTATCTTTTTTCTGAATTTATCGGTATAATTATATACATCAGACGCGCTTTTTACAAAAAATCGCGCCGCATTTTATGAAAAATAATCAAGTTTGGGAGCGTTGCAATGTCCGTATTCAAATATTCCGATACAAACAAAAGATACCACACCCAAAGCTATTACCTGAAGCGGAGATTCGGCTGCAAGGTCATAAAAATATCCCTTAACGGCGGCTTTACCTGCCCCAATATAGACGGCACCAAGGGCACGGGCGGCTGTACCTACTGCTCCGCTTCGGGCAGCGGCGACTTCGGCGGAGACCCGTCTCTGCCGCTTCGGGAGCAGTTTGCCGCCGTCCGCGGCGCGCTAATGCGCAAGTGGAGCAGCGCAAAATATATCCCGTATTTTCAGGCGAACACCAATACCTACGCGCCCATTGAAAGGCTCCGTGCATTATATGAGGAGGCGCTGTCCTTTGACGATGTTGTGGGGCTGGCGATATCCACCCGTCCCGACTGTATCGCGGAGGACGCGGCGGCATATCTGGGTGAGCTTTCGCGGCGGACATATCTTACAGCAGAGCTCGGCTTGCAGACCTGCCACGATAAAACGGCGGCGCTAATAAACCGCTGTCACACCTATGAGGATTTCCTCCGCGGCTATGAACTGCTTCGCAAATACAATGTAAACGTCTGCGTGCATATCATAAACGGTCTGCCCTATGAGACCCGCGATATGATGCTTGAGACGGTGAGCCGTCTTGCGCGGCTTGATATACACAGCATAAAGATACACCTGCTCCACATTATAAAGGGTACAAAAATGGCTCGGCTTTATGAAAGCGGCGCTTTTGAAGCCATGACCTTTGAGGATTATATCGGCACGGTCTGCGACCAGCTGGAGCTGCTGCCGCCCGAGGTGATAGTCCAGCGCATCACGGGAGACGGGGACAGAGACACCCTCCTTGCCCCTCGGTGGAGCCTTGACAAAAAGCGCGTTATGAACGGTATCGACATGGAAATGGCGCGCCGCGATACGGTGCAGGGCGCAAAATACACTTCCATTTTTAATATACCATAAATATTAAGCAATTTTTATCTTCATCTGCGTATAACGGGACGGGAGACCCGTCCCCTACAATAATCCGATAAAGAAAGTGCCCTTGTCCGGGGTAGAGACAAGGGCGAAGATTATGATATAGGATTATTGGGGGTTCTTCAAAATATCGGGGTAAATATTCTGAAGCAGGGGGGTTCTTTTATATGGCTTGCGCCGCGCGGTCTCGGTCGGGGTAAAACCTCCTCCGCAATATAAAAGCATTATGAAGAGTAACCGTCGGGATTTTGTGTTCCTCCCGATTACAGTTATTATAATAACCCCCATTTGTGTAAATCATGTGAAAAACAAGCGAAAAGTTGGAAAATTAATCAGCCGCTTACACCAATTGCAAGTATCTCCACGCATTTCTGCTCCGAGCCCTCGGCAATTTTTATTTCCACGTCCATTTCCTTGGAGCTTTGCCACTTGATGACCTGATATGCAAAGGGGTCGCCCCAGCCGTCCTTGTCGTTGGTGTCAATTATCTTGGCGCGGTTTCCGTTGATGTATACCTCAAACTTGCCCATATCGGCATTGTTGTTACGCTTGCATACAAGGAACAGACTGCTTCCCGTGACCTTCATTTTCATAGGCTCGCTGCCCGTGCCGTCATATTTCCAGCCGCCCGTAAAGCCTGCTGTATATCCCGCTTCGGCGGCAAAGCTGCCCTCGTCGGTGATATCAAGACAAGGGTCGGAGTTATCATATCCGCGCTCCGCCATAAGGGCGTTTTTGTAAGGCGCGCCGAAGAGACCCTCCTTTACGGTGTACTCGCTGTCCGCAGCCGTGCTTGCGTCCAGACGGACGAACAGGCTCTCCAGCATAGCCGCCACAAGCTTGTGACCGTCATAATTGGGGTGGGACGCGTCGTCGGAATAATCCGCCCATGTGATGCTGCCGCTGTCTATCGCTTCCGTCAGCGCCGCCGCGGAGCTTATCATGGGCAGGTCGTAATGCTCGCCTATCTTCTGCATATACTCCTGGGTGGTGTGACCGTCCTTGGTGCGGTTAAAAAGCAGTACGACCGCTGGCTGATTTTCCGCTGTGAGGGCGGTCTGCACAAGAGAATCGAAGGACTCCTGATACAGCTTATCGCCGCCGTCGTTTACGGCAAACTCCACGAAAATTATATCCGCGCCCTCGGACAGTATATCCCTGTCAAGGCGGAGATTTCCCAGTATGGACGGCGTGCCGCTCAAGCCTGCGTTGACGTATTTTACATTATCGCCCGTACCGTAACGTTCCGCAAGGAAATTATATGTCAGCTTTGCGTAGCAGTCCTCCGCGCCTGCGGAGATACCCTCGGTGATGGAGCCTCCGATAAAGCCCACGGTGACTTCCTCGCCGTTTTTCATTTTATCCAGCTTTTCACGCAGACGGGCTGTGTTTCCAAGCTGCACAAAGGCGGTATCAAGGCTGACGCTGCCGAATTTTGCGCTGTCATAATCGGGCACCTGCGAAATATCCAGGGGCGGTATCTCAGCTTCCGACTGTACCGTTTCCGATACAGCTTCCGACGTGGTTTCCGCAGCCGCAGTATCTCCCTCGGCTTTATCCTTTGAACAGCCCGACATTATACCGCATATCAGCACAGCCGCCGCAAATACGGCAGCGATCTTACATTTTCTCATAATACACCTCATAATCCGTGACGGTCGTTCTCAAGAGGGGATTCCTGTATCGCCACAAGGGTATATTCGCTTCCGCGCTTTGATACAACATACTCCACATACTTTTCCGGCTCGGGAGCCTCGTCGGAGGTCAGGGTGAGCCATGCGGGGGTCGGGGAAACATATCCCACCGTAAGGGTATAGCTTTCGCCCACCTTGCTGATATCCTCGATATATGGGGAATATGTGAAATACTTGGGGTTTGCGGGTATGCGGTAGGACTTTATGTCCTCCTCATAATAAAACTGTATATCCGCGCCTAAAATGGACTCATGAGTAAAGCTGAGACCCGACCCGAACAGCTTCGTTGCGTGCTGCTCCACGTCCAGCTCGGGGACGATGATATAGTCGAAATCGCTCTCGTACTTGCTCTTGTCCTCGTAAAGGATAATATCCCATATTGCGGCGGTTATCATTGTATCGCTGCGCAGCTTTACCGTCTGGTTAAAGGGCGCAGGGTCGCATATAACGATAGGGTAGATAAACTTTGCAAACTCGTTTTTCTGCTGGGTGTTGTCGGCAAACTCCTTTATCTTTATGACGGAAAAGTTTACGGTAGAGTAAAGTCCCACTAAAGCAAGCAGTATAACGATAACGCCCGTTATAAGATACAAGCGCCTTTTGCCCTGTCCCGACTCGGTGCGGACGGGTATCTCCGCTTCGGGCTCGTCGCTGACAAGCTCTGCAAGCTCGTCGGCGTTTTCGTCGAGAGCGTCGTCTATGATATGCTTTATGGTCTCAATGGAGTCCTTGCCGTCCTTGACCCTTTCGGACTTGTGCTTCGGCTTTTCCGATGCAGGCTTTTTCTGTTCGGCAGGCTGTTTTTCCTTTGCGGCGTTATTCTGCTCCGCAGGTTTCTTCTCCGCAGGCTTTTTGTCCGTGGGCTTTTTATCCGCCGTATTTTGGCTCCGGGGCTTTTTTTCGGCAGGCTTTTTCTTGCTCTTCTTATTGCTTTTTACATAGCTGTCGTAGTCGAAAATGTCTTTGTTCTCATTATCCATATTCATATTCCTTATATTATTTCGCTCTTATCTGACCGTTGCCCGAGATAAGATATTTCATTGAAGTAAGCTCCCGCAGACCCATAGGTCCTCTTGCATGGAGCTTCTGCGTTGATATGCCTATCTCCGCGCCGAAGCCGAACATTCCTCCGTCGGTAAACGCGGTAGAAACATTAACATAAACCGCCGCCGCGTCTATCTCCTTTTTGAAGCGCTCCGCATTGGCAAGGTCGTTTGTTACAATGCATTCGGAATGGTGCGTTGTATATTTTCCGATATGCTCGATAGCTTCATCTATACCCGATACTACCTTGACGGATATGATATAATCAAGGAACTCGGCAGCATAGTCCTCCTCCGTAGCGGGGACAACGCAGTCGCCCAGTATTGCCGCCGTCCTTTCGCAGCCGCGTATCTCCACATTGCTCTCGTCCAGCTTTGCCTTTATCATGGGCAGGAACTTCTCCGCGATATTCTCATTTACAAGCAGAGACTCCACCGCGTTGCATACGGACACGCGCCTTGTCTTGCCGTTGTTTACAATGCTGACAGCCATGTCAAGGTCGGCGGTATCGTCAACATAAACGTGACAATTTCCCGTGCCCGTCTCGATAACGGGTACCGTGGCATTTTCCACGCAGGCGCGGATAAGTCCTGCGCCGCCGCGGGGGATAAGCACGTCGACATACTTGGAGCACCTCATCAGCTGAGTTGATACCTCCCGCGATGTATCGTCCACAAACTGCACGATATCCTCGGGGAGACCGCACTCCTTTACCGCGCTGCGCATTACCTCGCAAATGCGCTTGTTGGAGTTGTACGCCTCCTTGCCGCCGCGGAGTATGACCGCGTTGCCCGATTTAAGGCAAAGTACAGCCGCGTCCGCCGTAACATTGGGTCGGGACTCATATATAATGGCGATAACGCCCATGGGCACTCTCACCTTTGTAATGCTCATTCCGTTGGGACGCACCGAGCCGCTCTCCACCATGCCCACGGGGTCGTCCAGCTTGATAACGTCCTCCACGCCCACGGCGATGCCCTCGATACGCTCCTTTGTAAGACGGAGCCTGTCCTGCATTGCTTCGCTCATACCGTTTTCGGCGGCGTTTTTCAGGTCGGCGGCGTTTGCGGCGAGGATATCGTCGGTATTCGCTCTCAGTGCGGCGGCGATCTTACCGAGAGCCTCGTTTTTCACCATTGTTGAAGCGTTGGCGATATATTTTTCGGCAGCCTTTGCGCGCTGTCCCAGAGTTTCGGCATAGTTCATAATAACACCTCTATTATATTTTTTCTCAACAATATGCTCTGTCATTACCTCTAAGTTTATCAATAAATATGCCTGCGTCGGTATCAAACATCTTGTTGCCCCGTCCCATATAAACCGAGAGGTCGGGCTTGACGCTTTCTGTCTTGAATGAGGGGAGAACAGTCACAATGACCTCCTGACCCTTTTCAATGTCAACATCTTCGTCAAGGATAATGTTGTCTCCGTTGAAATAGCCTTTTACCGCAAACATAGTATGACCTCCTTTGGTATGACAGTTATATCTTATTATTTTTGAGCCGTAAAAATAGTACCCGCAGTCTTTCCGTCGAAAAGGTCGTAGAGTATATCGGGATTTCTGCCGTTGAGTATAGCCATGTCGATATTATTGTTCATTACCATTTCCGCCGCGTTGAGCTTTGTTATCATGCCGCCTGTGCCCAGACCCGATACTGCGTCTCCCGCAAGACGGCGGATATCGTCGTTTATCTCCGTTACCATGGGGATAAGCTTTGCTTCGGGATCAAGCTTGGGGTTGGAGTCGTAGAAGCCGTCAATGTCCGACAGGATAACGAGCATATCCGCGTTGTTGAATATGGCAACGTGAGCGGCAAGGGTGTCGTTCTCGCCAAATTCAAGCTCCAGCTCATCTATGGCAACGGTGTCGTTCTCGTTTACAATGGGGATAACGTTGCGGGAGAGCAGCTGCTCGAAGGTGTTCTCAACATTGTTTCTTCTGGGGCTGTCAAGGATATATTTCGTCAGCAGTATCTGCGCCACGGTGAGATTATACTCGCCGAAAAGCTTGTCGTACATATACATCAGCTCGCACTGACCAACAGCCGCGCACGCCTGTTTCAGCTGGGTCTCCGTGGGACGGCTCTGCATACCCAGCTTTGCCATGCCAAGTCCGATAGCGCCCGACGACACCAGCGTGACCTGCCTGCCGCTGTTCTGTATATCCGCGATGACCTTTACAAGGCGCTCCATTCTGCGGATATTGAGCCTGCCTGTTTTATGTGTAAGGGTAGATGTGCCTACCTTGATAACTATTCGCTTTTTTTCGTCTATGTTGTACATTTTGCGTTTCCCTTTCAATTAACCGTATTTATGGGCTTGCCCTTTTGGTATGCCTCCAGATTATCCGCCACTATTTTTATGAGCCGCCTGCGCGTGTCAACGGGCGCCCACGCGATATGGGGCGTGATAATGCAGTTTTTGGCGTTCAGCAGGGGATTTTCCGCGGACATTGGCTCCTCGCAGAGTACGTCCAGACCCGCTCCTGCGATAATATCATTGTTGAGGGCATATGCAAGGTCGGCTTCGTTTATGACCGCGCCCCGCGACGTGTTTATGAGCACCGCGTCCTTTTTGCAGTGCTTCAGCGCTTCAAGGTCAATAATGCCGTTGGTCTCGGGGGTGAGGGGACAATGGAGCGTGATATAATCCGACTTTTCCAGCAGTTCTTTAAGTCCCGTGAATTTTACGGAGCTGTCCTGCTTTGCGGTACGGGTATTTACGATAACGTTCATATCAAAGGCGTGGGCGATATTCGCCACCGCTCTGCCTATCCTGCCGTAGCCCACGATGCCGAGGGTCTTGCCCGCAAGCTCGGTGATAGGATAAACGAATGCGGAGAAGGTCTCCGACTTTATCCAGCCGCCGTCGTGGACAAAGCGGTTGTATGCGCTGGTGCGGTTGGAAAAGCGCAGTATAAAGGAAAATACCTGCTGCGCAACTGCCGCGTTGGAATATGCGGGGGCGTTGCAGACGGTGATGCCAAGTCTTGCTGCCGCCTCCACGTCGATATTGTTGTAGCCCGTGGCGCACAGTCCGATGTATTTCAGGTTTGGACATTTTTCCATTGTCTCGGCGGTGAACGGGGTCTTATTGCACAGCACAGCCTCCGCGTCCCCGACGTACTCCACTATCTTGTCAACAGGGGTAAGAGGGTATTCCGTCACCTCTCCAAGGCGGTATATCTCCTCAAAGGAAATATCATTCTTTGAAACGGTAGCCGCTTCAAGCATAACAATTTTCATAGGCGTTTTCTGCCTCACTTTCCGAATATATCCCATATGCTCCGCTTGGGCATTTCTTTATAATGCTGCGGAACATAGTCAGGCTCTTTGGTCTCATAATATTTTATCACACGGTACGCAATATACAGCAGTATCTCCACAGCGCCAAGTATCATCAGCTCCGTCCTGTTGGAACAGGCGTATACCAACAACGTACCTGCAATATCGGCTGCCAGCACCAATTTATATACCTGCTTTTTATGGCAGAAGCTCGCTGTCATCATTATAATGCTGAATACCGCATATATAATGTGCATCCACAGCGGCATGGGAAACAACATATATTGCCGCATTTACCGTTCTCCTTGATCTCCGACTATATGTTTATCATTATATCACATTAAAGCCCTTTATTCAATAGCGCGGCGGGATTTTTTGCGATATTTACAATAACTTCCGCCGAAATGCAAAGGATATTATACATTTAATAAATCGGGTCTTTACAATTCCGACGGACAGTGATATAATAATATAGTATAATAATTTTGAAAGGGAAGTTGAAAATGCCCGTTAAAGTAGGAATGGTCTCCCTCGGCTGCAATAAAAATCAGGTCGACGCGGAGAGAATGTTATTTGATATAAACAAAGCAGGCTATCAGCTTGTCGCCGACGCGGCGCTGGCGGATATCGCCGTTATAAACACCTGCGGCTTTATCGAAAGCGCCAAGCAGGAATCAATTGATACTATCTTAGAGTTCGCCCAGCTGAAAAAAGAGGGCAGGATAAAGAAGATAATCATTACAGGCTGCCTTGCGGAGCGCTACCGCGAGGAGGTCTCCGAGCTTATACCCGAGGCTGACGCGGTGGTCGGCATCGGCTGCAACAAGGATATAAAAAAGGTACTGGACAGAGTGCTTGCCAACGAAAATGTACAGTCCTACGGCGACAAGACCGACCTGCCCATGACAGGCGGCAGGATACGCACCACGCTGCCGTTCTTCTCCTATCTTAAGGTGGCGGAGGGCTGCAGCAACTGCTGCTCATACTGCGCAATACCGTCCATACGCGGAAAATACCGCAGCGTACCCATGGAGGAGCTCCTCAAAGAGGCGCGTGACCTTGTTGACGGCGGCGTCCGCGAGCTTAACGTCATCGCGCAGGACTCCACACGCTACGGCGAGGATCTCTACGGCGAGCCTAAGCTTGCCGAGCTGCTGACGGAGCTTTGCAAAATAGAAAATCTCAAGTGGGTGCGCATTTTATACTGCTATCCCGAGCGAGTTACCGACAAGCTGCTTGACGTTATCGCCAAGGAGGACAAGATAGTAAAATATCTCGATATACCTATCCAGCACTGCGACGGAGATATACTTAAAAAGATGAACCGTCCCGGAGACGAAAAGACCCTCCGCGGACTTATGGAGCATATCCGCGAGAAAGTGCCCAATATCGTACTTCGCACCACCCTTATCACGGGTTTCCCCACCGAGACCGAGGAGCAGTTCAATACTCTGGCGGAATTTGTGCGGGATATGAAGTTTGACCGTCTCGGCTGCTTTGCCTACTCCGAGGAGGAGGGCACAAAGGCGGCGGAAATGCAGGGACAGATAGACGAAGATGTCAGACAGCACCGCGCCGATATTATCATGGAGCAGCAGCAGTTAATCATGGCGCAGAAAAATTCCGCCATGCAGGGTCAGACCGTGGAAGTAGTCACCGAGGGCTTTGACCGCTACGGAGACTGCTACTTCGGCAGAAGCGCCGCCGACGCTCCCGATATCGACAGGAAGATATTCTTCACCTCGCCGGGCAAGAAGCTTGTGCCGGGCAAATTTGTAAATGTAAAGATAACGGATATGCTTGACTACGACCTGATAGGAGAAGTGGACTATGAATCTGCCGAATAAGCTTACATTGCTGAGAGTTATCCTTGTACCCTTTTTCGTATTTTTTATGCTGACGGTTTTTATGCCCGGCAGCAAGATAATCGCGCTGGCAATATTTGCGGCGGCGTCTGTGACCGACGCGCTGGACGGACATATTGCAAGGAGCCGCAATCTCATAACGGTGTTCGGAAAATTCCTCGACCCGCTGGCGGACAAGGTGCTTGTTGTGTCGGCGCTCATATGTCTCAACAGCCTTGGCAAGATAGGGGCGGTGCCCGTTATAATCGTGGTAGCCCGTGAATTTATGGTATCGGGACTCCGCCTTGTGACCGCCAACGAGGGAGTTGTTGTGGCGGCAGGAATATGGGGCAAGCTGAAAACGGCGTTCACCATGGCAGCAATAGTGGTGATAATTTTCGGTATGTGTCTGGGCTTTGACGACGGCTCACACGGCGCGATAATACTCAACATTATCAATCAGGTGCTTATTTGGATAGCGACGGCGCTGACGGTCATTTCGGGCGGCGTATATCTGAAAGGTTATTGGAAATATATTGATTCAAGCAAATAAAACAAAAAGCGCGAAGCGGATCCGTCCGTTTCGCGCTGTCTTTATTCTCCCAAAACAGGCAAGCCGTATTTTGCGGCAATAAAATTATAATATTTATACGGCACAAAATATCCCTGCGCCGCCGTACATACGGGACACTGCTTCGGCACGAGCCTGCCTCTGTGGATATGTCCGCAGTTGAGACACAGCCACTCAGTATCGTCCTCGCCCTCAAACATTTTGCTGTTCTCCAGAAGCTGCGCAAAGCACTCAAAGCGGTCGCCGTGGGTCTTTTCTATCGCCGCTATCTTCTCAAAGCTGTATGCAATGTCAACAAAGCCCTCCTCCTGCGCCACCGCCGCAAATTCGGGGTACACCTTTTCGTATTCCTCATACTCGTTATGCTTTGCCGAGCGAAGCAGGTCTTCCGGCTTGTCGTAGTTGTCAACGGGATATGTCCCGTCAATGTCGATGTTCTCGCCGTTTGCCTGACGCAGGTGGTCATAGAATATCTCCGCGTGCTGCTTT
>JBJEQM010000427.1:0-3889 GCA_051881755.1 Oscillospiraceae bacterium | reverse complement strand
AAAACACAACGGTTTCGGACAAATAAGGAGAAATCATAATCAATGCTGAAAGGAAATCTGGTATCTTTGTATTCAACATTCTTTGCCGCCTTCTTTGCCGCCATTCATCTCCACGCCTTTCAACACAGTATCTTTAAACCCTTTCTCACCCGTCAACTTCTCCACGCACTCCAAAGCCAGCTCCAGCAGCTTGTCCCTGTCAGACGCCTGCCGCATATTGATACGCAGTTGCTCGGACAGCCGTATGTTCGCCGCGACCTCCGTCACGTTCCGTATGTAATTCTGCTTGAACTCCTCATACTCCTTGAAGTTTGCCGCATCACGCTTGTTAAATTCCGCCTTGTCAATCTGCTGGGCGCGGTATAAATATCCCAGCTCACGCAGCTTGTCAAAATACTTGTAGTCCTCGGTGGGGAAGTCGTCAATGTCACGCTCTCCCTTGAAAACTGCTATCTTCATAGCATTAAACTGCGGATTGTCCTTTATTGAAGAAAAAACATCGCTCATAAATCAGTCCTCCCATGGCAGCTCGTCCGCTGTATTGTAATCGACGGTAAAGCAGCTGTATATCCTTTCGCCGTCCTCCTCCAGCGCCATGACCCGTTTGCACTTCTCAATATACCGCATGGGGATAGCGTCCTTCTTGAACAGCAGCCTGCCGTTATTTCTGTTTTTCGTTATCATGACCTCGCTGTCGTAATCTTTATCATGCACTCGCTGATAGCAAAGTACATTGTCCACCAGATTCGTTATATCAGCCGAGCCGCTGACGGTATCATTATCAAACTCCTGATTTGTTTTCTTCGGGTGCGCTACCAGAATGACCGCCACATTGTATTTTTTCGCAATACGCAGTGAGAGCCCTTTCAGAAATGCCGACTGCGCCCGATATATGTCCGCATTCATGTCACAGCTTATAGCCGTCATAAGATTATCGATGAATACCAACCGTATGCCGTACTGACAAATAGCCTTTTCGATAATATCCAGCAGCCCCGAATATTCATCATCGCCCACATAGGTGTTATCAAAAATATACGCTTTGTCATAATACCAAGCGTTTATCTTTGCCGATACACCTTCTGCCAGCCGATATGTATTTGTGCCGTAGCTGTTGGTCACGCTCTCCACATTTGCGCTGCCCGCGATCTGGAGGTCAAGCCAGTTTTTGAAGTAATAATCGGGGAGCTCGCCCGAATAGATGAACACGGGATATTTCTGCTCAATGGTGTTTGCGATTATCTGGGAGCCGAATGTGGACTTTCCCTCGCCGCGCTTGCCCGAAATCAATGTGACCTGTCCGAAATATAGACCGCCCAGCACCTTATCAATGGGGAAAAAGCCCGTCCGTATCTTCGGCATGGACGATATATCCACCGTCTCAACGTCTGCCAGCCGCTTTACAGCCTTTATCTCGGATATCTTCGCATTGCTTACCGCGTCGGTTATGGCGGACCGTCCGTATTTTGTCAGAATGTCATTTGCGTCCTTTTCACCGATATAATACGATTTGTCTATCTCCTTGACGGGCTTTCCCACAAGCGCCCGTATTTTGTCAACCAATGTCATATGTCCGTTTTCATAATCACCGAATATGATTATCTCGGGGAAGCGCTGTATCCATTCCGCGCAATGTCCGTACCAGTTGAAATTTGTACAGCCGCCCGGTACGCTGACTGCATTGGGTATACCGCACTCCGCCAGCGACAAGCTGTCTATCTGTCCCTCGGTAATGACCAGCGGCTTATCATACTCCGTCGCCTGTAACATACCGAACAGGATAGGCTTGCAGTCCCGTTCAAACCATTCCTTGCTGCCCCGCTGTCCTTTTTGATATTTTGTATTGCGGTATTTTATCATTAACAGATTTTTATTTGCGTCATAAAATGGAAAAACAATTATATCTTGTTTATCTTTGGCGGCTGTTATATAATACCGTTCGACAATTTCTTTACTTATGCCGCGCCCTGAAAAATATTCAACAGCCATATTGTCAATCTTCCGGGGGAAGCAACCTTTAGGAAAATTACGGTATTTTTTAACTTCTCCAAAATCCAATTGATAGGCAAAGTCGCGGGCAAGCTGTACAAAATGTCCCCGCTGCCCGCAGGAGGACCGCAGGCAGCAATACGCGCCGCTTTCCAGATTGATGGAGAATGTGTCCTTATCGCTGTGAGCGCCGCCGTGACAATAGGGGCAATATTTGAATATCAGCTCATTGCCTTTCTGATGATAGCCTCTGTCTGCGTGCTCGGCAGCAAATCCGAATATATCCTCCGCTTTCAATTCGTAGCTCAAAATTCCATGACCTCCTCTTCAACAAAAATTGGAGTCTCGGAATTTTCGCCGGAAGGCGGGGTATTTCTTTCCTTCTTATTCTTCTTATTATTCTTTTTATTCTTATATATAGTATCCGTTCCGCCATCGTTCCGCTTGCGTTCCATTTCCGTTCCATTATCGTTCCATTTGCGTTCCATTTCCGTTCCACTTCCTTGATAGTCGGAGTAATTTTGTACGGTGAATACGGTGTTTTTGCCGTTCCGCTGACGTTCAACTTTTATCTCGCCGCTGTCCGAAAGTTGTTGCAAACTTCTATACAAAGTTGTTTTCGGCATTCCCAGTTCTGCGGCGATTTGAGCATAACTTGCGACGAATGAGCCGCGCGGAATTTTCTCCCCTTCATACTCTCCATCGGCAAAATTTGCGCTTATAAGACAGTGTATAAAAACCGATTTTATATTGCTGTTCTGATACCAGCCCCACGACTTGAATTTGCGGTACAGCTTTATCCACCCGTCGTTATTATTCAACCGAGATCACCCCTTTCCAGATGTTCTTTTAACTCTCTGTATAATATATCGTGTATTATTCTCGCCGACGTTTCAGCCTTGCAGAATATGAGCCGACAATCATATCTTGTGAGCCATGCCAACAGGGACGCCACAAAAGCATTGCTGCCGAATTTGCTGCGGTATTTGCCATTGTAGAGATTTTCCCATGTAGCATTCTCCACCAGCAGATATAACCGCGTGCCGCATTCCTGTGCCCGCTCAAACTCCCTTGTAAAACGCTCTCTGTCACGCGTATAGCAGCCTGCCAGTTCATCAAGGGACATTTTACGTTCAATGGCGAAAAGCCGCTCACAATTGATTTCTGTGCCGTTCTCGCCGACGGTCTTTATCGAATAGTCGCCTGCATTCAGCTTGTACCGTTCATAAGGCAGACCCACTTTATCCATACGGCTGCGAAAAGCCGCCGTGTCCTGCTCCCGGGTGTCCACAAGCAGAACGGCGGCATTAAGCGCCCTTCTTACTTCAAAAGGGGTCATATATCAAAAGGGAGGTCGCTGTTGGACGTTACATCTTCAAAGTCCGACAAATCGGAAGATACCGCAGGAGCAGCAGAGCCGCCGTTCTTCGCCTTATCATCGGGTATCTTGAAGTCGCCCGAGCGTATCTTGGCAGCATCGATAAACTTGAAGGGCTGTGCTTTCCAACCGCTGCGGCCGTCCATCTGCCACTCCTCATTGCGGAAGATACAGCCGACGGTCTTGCCTTTGAGCTTTTTCTCGTCCCAATCCCAATGATAGCCGCTGTTACTATCCTCAACGGCTTCGATATTGCCCTTGAAAATACGCTTTGTAAATTCGTCTTTTTCTGAACCGTCGTCGGTAGGAACCGAAAGGCGGAGCACGCCCTTCCATTTCTTATCCTCGGCTCTCTGGGCGTGGTAGTCGTCGGCGTAAAAACCCTTGTATTCGCCCTCGATAATATCAATGCTTATGTGAAGGCTCTGACCCCATGAGTAGTCCTTGACTTCCGCGTCAAGTATCTTGCATACATAGCCGCCCTTGGGGAGCTTGCGTGTTTCGGAAAGCGCCTGTGTTTCT
>JBJEQM010000426.1:0-3891 GCA_051881755.1 Oscillospiraceae bacterium | reverse complement strand
CAAGATAATCAAGGCGTTTGAAAATTCACGCTTCCGCGCCCCCTCTCACTTTGAGGAGACCAAGGCAAACTCGGCGGCGTATGTGTCCCATGCCAACAAAATGGGCGAGGGCTGGCTGCTGACCGCAGAGATGATAGAGCTTATCGGCAGCGGCGTAAACAATATAGTATGCGCTCAGCCTTTCGGCTGTCTGCCCAATCATATCGTGGGCAAGGGCATGATAAGAAAGATACGCACGGTATATCCCAACGCAAATATCGTTGCTATCGACTATGACCCCGGCGCCACAAGAGTAAATCAGGAGAACAGAATAAAGCTTATGCTTTCAACAGCAAGAGCCGACTTGAAGTAATTCGGAAAGGGGATAATTTTATGTCGCTCTACGGAATAAACGCTTATATGTCAAACACGCTGTATACATCCCTGCTTTCGGGACAGAACAGCTACGGTGCAAACTCCAAAAAGACCAACACCAATAACACGTCCGACCTGCTGGCTCTGATGAAGCGAGCCGACGAGGTGCGCTCCGTCAGCTACCGCAAGAGTATGACCGAGGAGTACAGAAAGATTTTTTCGGGTGAGGACATCGGCTCGGCGGAAAATGAGGTCAAGCTTTCCGACACGGCAAAGTCGCTCAGTGTTTCCGCTTCCGCTCTGGCAACGGGCAGCACGGCGGATTTCTCCGACAGAGAGTCCCTCACCGAAAAGATGGAGACCTTTATCGAGGACTACAACGGCACCATTGACGCCATGCAGAAATCCAACAGCGTTGACGCGCTGAAAAATGGTCTTTACATGACGAACACAGCCAAGGCTTACGCAAGGACTCTTTCCATAGCAGGCATTACGCTCGGCTCGGACAACAAGCTGACACTTGACAAGGAAAAATTTGCGTCCGCATACGACAGCACCATAAAGTCTCTGTTCAACGGCAGCTACTCCTTTGCAAGCAAGGTTGCTGACAAGGCTTCCGACATAAGCCGTTCGGCTGCTCTCAAAGCTCAGGTCACATACAACAGTCAGGGCAATCTTGATTATTTTACAAAGCTGTCGCTTAATATGTTCAGCGAAAAGATTTGATCATAAGCCGCTTTTGGTATCAAGAGCGGCTTTTTTTGCAAATTTAGCACATTAAGCACGCCAACCGCGAAGCGGACTTAAAGTTTCGTCCACCTTTTCAAAGGTGGCGGGTTTCCAAAGGGCAGCGCCCTTTGGTCGCCGATTGCATGGAAAGTCAGTCCGCACAGAAAAGCAGTTCAAAGCAGATTAACCTGACCCGATAAAGTGCAATCGGCGTTTCAATGTTAAAGAGCGAAGCGATTTTAACATTGCGCCGCGGCACACAGCAAAAAAAGCAAAGACATACCGCAAGACGGGCGGATATGGAATCCGCCCCTACACAAATTTGCAATAAATCGGAAAATTCTATTATCAACAATTATCAATTACCAAATAAATCAATTTGTGATTATAATTTCCTTTCTGTTTCATTACGGAAACTTTTTTTGAAAATTGGTTGCTTTTTGGCGACGGATATGATATAATATATGTATAATTTCCGCCGAAAGGGGCTTGTATATGGATAATAATGCCACAGGCGAGCTTATAAAAAAACGCAGAGCCGCTCTCGGACTGACATTGCAGGATGTCGGCGACGCAGTCGGCGTAAGCCGAAGCACCGTTAAAAAGTGGGAGACAGGCTACATTCGCAGCATGAAAAAGGATCGTCTGCCCAAGCTGGCTAAGGTCTTGCAGCTGCCCGTCAGCAGTCTTATCGGAGAGGAGCTGCCGCGAAACTGCTCCCCAGTTGACCTGTCGGAAGAATCGGTACAGCTGCCCGTTATCGGCAGAGTCGCCGCAGGTCTGTCCTGCCACGCCGAGGAAAATATCGAGTGCTATGAGCTTGCGCCCAAAAATATTATCAGCAGCAGCGACCGCTATGTCTACCTGCGCGTTCAGGGCGACAGCATGGCTCCGCTCATTCTGGACGGCGACCTTGTGCTCATACGCTGTCAGGATTTCGTGGACAGCGGTACATACGCGGTAGTCATCATAGACGACGACGACGGAGTTGTGAAAAAGGTCTGCTACGGCAGAGACTGGATAGAGCTTATCAGCGAAAATCCCTACTACCCTCCCCGCCGCTTCGAGGGCAGCGATGTACAGCGCGTCCGTATTTTCGGGCGGGTCATGGAAAGCAAGCATAAATTCTAAAAAGGACTATATCACATGAACGAAGCGCTCAACAAGTTATCCAAGGAGCAGCTGATACGGCTTATCGAGGACTACTCCAAAAACCGGATAGCCATGGACGGCGTATGGTTTCAGTCCATAGAGAGCAAATTCGGCATGACGAGACTATGTACCACGACGGCGAGGCTTGGCGGCGGTATACCGTCATCGAGGCGCGGCGCATAAAGGAGTTCCTCGGTCTCCCCGACAATTCGGGACCGGAGGGTCTTAAAGCGGCGCTTCGGCTGCGGTTTTACGCCAATATAAGCGAGGACAGTATCGTCATAAGCGGCAATACATTGATATACAAGATAATCACCTGCCGCGTGCAGTCGGCGCGCAAACGCAAGGGTATGCCCCCGCACCCGTGCAAGCCTGTGGGCGAGATAGAATACTCGGGCTTTGCGTCGGTCATCGATGATAGGATAAAGTGCCGATGCATAAGCTGCTGTCCCGACATAACGGACGACAGCGTCTGCTGTGCGTGGGAGTTTACTTTAGTAGAATAAGGAGTAATGTTATGTACGCAATTGTAAGACATATTGTATACGGAATTTACAAGGTCTGGTATGATTTCCATATTGAGGGCACGGAGAATATCCCGCAGGACAAGCCAATTATACTGGCGTCCAACCACCGCAGCTATGCCGACCCCGTTATCCTCACAATGCCCATGAAGCTGCCCGTTTCATACATGGCAAAGGAGGAGCTTTTCAAAAATAAGCTTTTCGGTTGGTTTATCCGCAAGCTGGGAGCGTTCCCCGTAAGGCGCGGCGCGGGAGATATGTCGGTCATCGACGACAGTATACATATACTGGAATCGGGACGAAACCTTGTTATCTTCCCCGAGGGCACGCGCTCAAAGGACGGCAAGGTGGGCAAGGGCAAGACGGGAGTTGCCCTCATCGCGGCGCAGTCGGGCGCGGACGTTATACCCTGCGGCATCTGCTTCGAGGGTGAAAAGCTGAAATTCCGCTCCAAGCTTACGCTGAAGTACGGCAAGGTCATCAAGGCTGAGGAGCTGCATATCAGCGGCACTTCTCCCAAGGAGCTGAAAGCCGTCAAGCAGCGTATCATGGGCGATATAACCGCGCTTGTGGAGGGTCCGGCGCTGCCTTTGAAGGAGGATAATGACGGTGGCACCGAAAATTGAGATAGCCAATAAGGCAGGTTTTTGTTTTGGTGTTGACAGAGCCGTAAAAATAGTGTATAATATATTAAATAGGGGCGAAAATGTTGCAACCTACGGTGAGATCATACACAACCCGTCTGTGGTGGAGGATCTTCGCAGGAAAGGCGTCAGGGTCATTGACTCTCCCGAAGAGATAAGGCGCTTGGAAAACTGCACGGTGGTCATCCGCTCCCACGGAGTCGGCAGGAACGTTTACGAAGAGATCGCCGAGCGCGCCGCTTTCGGTGTAAGCTGCTGCGACGGCACTTGTCCTTTCGTGACGCGCATACACAAGATAGTGGCGGAGAAGTCCGCCGACGGCTTCGATATCATTATTATGGGCGATGAAAACCACCCCGAGGTCCAAGGAATAGTCGGTTTTTGTGAAAAATTACCAATAATTTGCAAAGATGACGTCTCCTTATCGGATTTTTTGAAAAAAAATTCGACAAATCTGAAAAAAAAGGTTGCAATTGTTGCACAAACGA
>JBJEQM010000425.1:0-3892 GCA_051881755.1 Oscillospiraceae bacterium | reverse complement strand
TGCTGTCTGCCGCAGAAACCTACTATTCCGCACATGATTTTTCCTCCTAAATTTCCGATTTTATAACTAACTCCCGATGTTTTTGAATTTGAAACTGACATAGTCAGTTAAGCAAATCCCGTAAGTCAATTTATTGACTTTGACGGCAAGGAAAACAAAACTCGTATTTTTACAAAGTAAAAATTTTGAAACCTATTTATTTTCAAATTTCGTGTCCCTTTTGGCGTATCACATATACAACGCCGTCAACATATTTGCGGCAGATCTCCTCACTCTCCGCTTCAACCATTACACGCACAAGAGGCTCCGTGCCCGACTCGCGCACAAGGATACGTCCCGATGTGCCAAGAGCTTCCGCCGCAGCCTTGACCGCAGCCTGCACATCGGCATCGTCCTGCGCCGCCTTTTTATCCTTGACCTTTACATTCACAAGCACCTGCGGATATATGGTCAGATCCTCGCAAAGCTGACTCATGGTCTTTTTCTTTGCAAGCATGACCTCCATAAGCTTTAAGCTTGTGAGTATTCCGTCGCCCGTCGACGCGTACTTGGAGAAGATAATATGTCCCGACTGCTCGCCGCCCAGACGGCAGCCGTTGTTGGTCATATATTCGTACACATATTTGTCGCCCACAGCCGTTTTTGCATAGCCGATACCTGCTTCGTCGAATGCTTTGTACAGACCGAAGTTGGACATTACCGTGGTGACCACCGTATTATTGATAAGCTTGCCGCGTTCTTTCATATACTTGCCGTAAATATACAGTATATGGTCGCCTGTGATGACGTTGCCCTTTTCGTCCACGCCGAGACATCTGTCCGCGTCGCCGTCGTAGGCAAAGCCCACGTCCAGACCGTTCTCCACCACGAATTTCTGCAAGCCCTCAATATGTGTGGAGCCTGCATTATTGTTGATATTGAAGCCGTCGGGCTCGGCGTTAATGACATAAGTCTTTGCGCCAAGAGCGTCGAAAACTGACTTTGCGATATTCCACGAGCTTCCGTTTGCGCAGTCCAGACCCACCTTTACGCCCTTGAATGAATACATACCAAGTGAGATAAGGTAACCGATATATCTGTTTCGTCCCGAAACATAATCCACCGTCTGACCTATTTTATCACGCTTTGCAAGGGGTATCTCAGCATAATGCTCGCCAAAAATGTTCAGCCTGCCGTCTATGTAATCCTCGATAAGGGCGATAGTTTCCTCGTCCATTTTCTCGCCGTTTCCGTTAAGCAGCTTGATGCCGTTGTCATAATACGGATTATGGCTTGCGGATATCATAATGCCGCAGTCGAACTCGTCTACACGGGCAACATACGCGACGGAGGGGGTGGTTGTAACGTGGAGCAGATACGCGTCCGCCCCCGACGCCACAAGTCCGCCTACGATGGAATACTCGAACATATAGCTGGAACGTCTGGTATCCTTGCCGATTACAATGCGCGGCGGGGTGTCGTCTCCGTTCCTGCGCTTGAGTTCGCCGTAATACCAACCGAGAAATCGTCCTACCCTAAATGCGTGGTCTGCCGTCAGGTCGCAATTAGCTTCCCCGCGAAAGCCGTCTGTTCCGAAATATCTTCCCATAATAATTTTTCTCCTATAAAAATGCATAAATTTATGTATATTTTTTGAATATTTCTATTTAAATACTATGCAGTATATTTAATTTTTATTATATCACAAATGTTAATATACGTCAAGCCAAAGGAAAACATCTTGCTATATTATAAGCTATTAAAATTTTTACTGTAAATTTTTAATTTGCTATTGATTATTTATGCAAAATGCTGTATAATGGTTTTATTATTTATCAATGGGAGACATAAAATGAGCAGAATAAAGAGAATGATACCGGCGATAATGGCGTGCTGCCTTATGTTTACGGCGGCGTGCTCTGCTCCCGGGAAAGACGATACCATACAGAATGAGACCAAGACCGAAGAGACCGTGCAGGCAATGTCGGAGACGACCGCTCCGCCCCGCACCTACGACAAATCCTGCGCCCTGACCTTTGACGACGGTCCCAACGACCTGACTACTCCGCAGGTGCTGGACAAGCTGGAGCAGTACGGCGTGACCGCCTCGTTTTTCCTTATCGGAAACAATATCAACGACTCCTCCGACGATGTTGTCAAGCGCGCCTATGACATGGGCTGCGAAATAAACAACCACTCCAAGACGCACTCCTACATGAATCAGATGGAGGCGGACAAGATCATGGACGAGATAAACTATACGTCGGACAAGATCGAGGATATCACGGGAGAGCGCGCAAAATTTTTCCGTCCGCCATATATTGCGGTAAACGATACGATGTTTGAAAGCATCGACCTGCCGTTTATTGCAGGTATCGGCGCAAACGACTGGGACGACAAGGTCTCCGCCGAGGAACGCGCCAAGCTTATTATCGATAACGCGTCCGACGGCTGTATCATACTGCTGCACGATTCCTACGGCAACAGCAAGACGGTGGAAGCGCTTGATATCATTATCCCAACACTGCTGGACGAGGGCTATGAATTTCTGACGGTGACGGAGCTGTTTGAGAAAAACGGCGTCGAGCCGCAGGAAAGAATGGTGTACAGCAACGTAAATCAAACCACAATGTATTAACGGAGGGCTACATATGAACTTTAAGAAAATCATGGCGGCAGCCTGTTCCTGCGCTTTGCTTATGGGAACAATGACCGCCTGCGGAAAGCAGACAGACAGCGGTTCGGAAGCCGCAGAAACCACAGTACAGGAGGAAACCACATTGAAAACCTATATCCCCAATGAAGAAAACGTTAAGCCTTTGGGCAGAACAAAGCTTATTGACGATACCCTCTGGATGGCGTTCTCAGGCTCGGGCGCGGAGTTTACCTTCAACGGCACCAAGGCTTCCGTTACAATTGCAGGCGATATCAACGCCGCAAATGCAAACAACGAGGATAATCAGGCACGCATTGCCATTTATGTAAACGGCGAGCGCGTTATAGACGATATGATTGACGCTGCCGAGGAGACCTACACCGTTTTCGAGAGCGATACTCCCCAAGACTGCGACGTCAAAATAGTAAAGCTGTCCGAGACGGCAATGTCAACCGCCGCCATCAAGTCTATCGAGGTGGATTCCGAGACGGGCATCAAGCCTGCCGAAAAGAAAGAGCATTTCATTGAATTTATCGGAGACTCCATCACCTGCGGCTACGGCGTTGATGACGAGGACAGGGACCACCACTTCTCCACCAAGACCGAGGACGTTACCAAGGCATACGCCTACAAGACCGCCGAAGCCCTCAACGCCGACTACAGCATGGTATCCATCAGCGGCTACGGCATGATCTCAGGCTACTCCGACGGAACAAATAAGGTATCAAACCAGACTATCCCTCAGTATTACGACAAGCTGGGCTTCTCCTACGCTACATACAACGGTCAGACCCCCGCAGACGTTAAATGGGATTTCACAGGCTACACTCCCGATGTTGTTGTTATCAACCTCGGTACCAATGACGACAGCTACACCAAGACCGACGGCGACCGTCAGATGGAGTACTGCAATGCTTACGTTGACTTTATCAAGACGATCCGCAGCAACAATCCCGACGCGACTATCATATGCACGCTTGGTATAATGGGCGACAGACTTTACGAATACATTCAGCTTGCGGTATACAATTATACCGAGGAAACGGGCGATACCAATATCCACACTATGAAGTTTGATGTACAGTCCCCCGACGACGGCTACGCTGCCGACTGGCACCCTACGGAAGTAACTCACACCAAGGCTTCCGAAAAGCTTGCCGCCGAGATAAAGAACATCATGGGCTGGTAATTTTACAAAAAGCGGGGCTGTAAAAAAAGTCCCCAAGAAAAAAGACTGCCATCTTGCAAGAAAAGCAA
>JBJEQM010000424.1:0-3901 GCA_051881755.1 Oscillospiraceae bacterium | reverse complement strand
TAAAATTGAAGAATGCCAGCAGAATAATAAGTACGGTGACGATGATAGTGGGATAATGGTACGCCATAAGAGTTTCGGTGCTTTCTTTCGGTATTTTAGTATTTGGAATGGCATTGAGCACGGATAATGTGTAAATATATCCCGCCGAGCCGAAAATATCCAGTATCACCGGCAGAATGACCTTTTTGAAGCCGCCGAGCACGGTCGCCGCCGTCAGCAGAGCGGAGCTTATAAACAGAGCATATCCGCATTTTTCATATCCGTTGGCGATAAAGGCAGAGCCGCCCATAAGATTTAATCCGAGGCAGCAGATGACAGCCGCGGCTATGGTAAGAACAAGGGTAACATTTCTGGCAGTTTTCATACAAACACTCCGATATGTAATTTTATATGATATATTATATCACTCCGCCGCAATATATTCAAGTATAATTTTTACATATTTTTTGCCTGACGGCACATGGCGCATCGGAAGAAAATCAAGAATAAAAAACAAATTACCTACTCCATAATTGACAATTTTCTTATAAAAACGGGAGTAAAATAACGAATAATAAACATTTATAAAAACGCCGACGTTGAGAATATTAATTATGAGAGCATTGATACAGACATAAATACAATTGCCAAAAAGAAAGGAATGTCAAAAAATGCGGAAAATTTTTAAAATCGGCGCGGCATTTGTCAATGCCGTTATAATATTTCTGCTTGCCGCCGTTTTATATCTTAATAAAAATCTTCCCGATAATTATTATGTGGTAAGCGGCGGAGCGTTAAGACTGAACAGCTTTGTGGAAGCGGTACCATGTGCAGGTGGGAGCGAAGCCGTTGAAGCTTCGACATCTCTTGACAGCAGAGTTGACCTAAAGCTGCTGGGCATAATTCCCATCAAGACCGTAAGCGTTCAGGAGATTGATACTCCGCTCGTTGTGCCAAGCGGCGCGCCTTTCGGTATAAAGCTGCTGACCGACGGTGTTATCGTGGTAGAGGTCAGCAGCTTTGAGACGGACAGCGGCTTTAAATGTCCTGCAAAGGAATGTGGCATCAGGGCAGGAGATATCATAAAAAGTATAGACGGAAAAACAGTAAATTCCAACAGCGAGGTAGAGAAGATAATTTCTTCCAGCGGTGGAAAATCCTTGAATTTTAACGTGGAGAGAGACGAAAACTCATTTTCCTTGAAACTGACTCCCGTGAAATGTTCGGCCGACGGAGAATATCGTGCGGGACTTTGGGTGCGTGACAGCTCCGCAGGAATTGGCACAATGACTTTTTATCGTCCCACCGACGGAGCCTTTGCGGGTCTCGGACATCCCGTCTGCGATGTTGATACGGGAAAAATATTCCCTCTTTCATCGGGAGAAGTGGTCAAGGTGTCCATAAACGGAGTTAAAAAGGGCATATCGGGTTCTCCGGGGGAGCTTATGGGCGGATTTTTATCCTCCTCCGCAGTTGGAAGTCTTAAACTGAACAGCGAATCGGGATTGTACGGCGTACTTGATAACTATAATGAAAACGCAACTGCGATACCCCTTGGACTAAGACAAAATATAAAAACCGGAAAGGCGTATATTTATACGACCATCAACGGCATGACCCCCGAAAAATATGAGATAACCATTGAAAAAATAGACCTTGCCGATTCGGAAGAGAGCCGCAATATGATAATACGCGTTACGGACGAAGATCTGCTTCGTGAGACAGGCGGCATAGTGCAGGGCATGAGCGGCAGTCCCATTATACAGGACGGCAAGCTCGTGGGCGCGGTAACGCACGTTTTTGTCAACAATCCCACAAAGGGCTATGCAATTTTTGCGGATTCAATGTATGAGCAGCTGCTTGAAATGACGGAATAAAAAAGGGGAGTACATTCTGCGTGTACTCCCTTGCTTCATTTGCTGTATTCAACGCGGTTTGTAAGCTCTTCGCCGTTATAAAACTGACGCAGGTTAAACAGCGTTACCTCGGCTATTTTTTGCAGCGCCTCCTCGGTGAGAAATGCCTGATGTGAAGTCATCAGCACATTTGGCATGGACACAAGCACCGAAAGCACGTCGTCGTCGATAACGGTGCTGGAGTAGTCCTCGAAGAAAAATGCGGTCTCTTCCTCGTAAACGTCCAGTCCCGCGCCGCGTATTTTGCCGCTTTTGAGATACTGTATCAGCGCGTCGGTATAAATAAGCTGTCCTCGCGAGGTGTTTATTATAAATACGCCGTCCTTCATTTTGCGGATATTTTTTTCGTTGATGATATATCTTGTGGAGGACGTAAGAGGACAGTGCAGTGAGATTATATCGCTGACGGAAAAAAGCTCGTCCAGCGAAACATAATCTATATCCGAATTTTCGCGGGGATATGGGTCGTATGCAACGGTTTTCATGCCGAATCCGCGGCAGATATTCATAAAAATGCAGCCGATCTGTCCTGTGCCGATAATGCCTGCGGTCTTGCCGTGGAGGTCAAAGCCCGTCAGACCGTTAAGGCTGAAATTGAAATCCCTTGTCCTGTTGGAAGCCCTGTGTATCTTTCTGTTAAGGGTCAGCAGCAAAGCCATGGCGTGTTCGGCGACGGCGTAGGGGGAATATGTGGGCACGCGCACGATGTTTATTTTCCCTTTGGCATATTTTATATCCACATTGTTGTAGCCCGAGCAGCGCATGGCAATAAGCTCCACTCCAACTTCGCAGAGACGGTCGATGGTTTCCTTGTCCAGAGTGTCGTTTACAAACGCCACAACGGCGCGGCAGCCGTGAGCAAGCTCGGCGCTGTCGGCGGTAAGCTTATGCTCGTGATATTTGAATTTAAATTCCGTATTAAGCTTGTCGAACCAAACCCTGTCATAAGGCTTGGTATCGAAAAAAGCGACTTTTTCCATAATATTTTTACCCTCCGTAATGAAAGCTAAAAATATTATTTCCTTTGCAGGTGAATATTATTCCGCGTAAACGGAATCTATGCCGAGATATTCTTCCAGCGTAAGTCCGCTGTCATAGACCGATTTGGCGGTATCTTTGCCGAGATAACGTATATGCCACGGCTCATAAATAAATCCTGTTATTTCCTCCTTGCCCTCGGGATAACGGATAATAAAACCGTATTTGTAACAATTTTCCGCGACCCATTTTCCCTCAGCGGTATCGGCAAATGAGCTGTCAATGGTGTTCAGGTCGAAAGCAAGTCCAGTCTGGTGCTCGGAATGTCCGGGACGTGCGGAGTATCTGTCCGCAGCAGCCTGACCGTCGCGGTCGGCGTAGCGTTGATATAATCCCGACTGATACTCATATGAGCGAAACGCGGAGGAAATGTATATGTTCAGTCCCTCGGCGGCAGCGTCAGCCTGCATTTTATCGAAAGCCGCCTGTGCTTCGGGGTCAACTCCGGGAGCGTAATCGGACGGCAGGGAATAGGTCTTGTTTACGACCAGTATGCCGTTAATGTAGGTTATGCCGTCGCTTGGGGCGGTGACCTCCACGGCTACCTCGGCATAAACCTCGGGAACATCGGCGGAGGCGACGGTCACGGTGCATTTGCCCTCCGCTACGCCTGTTATGTTTCCCAAAGCGTCCACAACGGCAACGCTTTCGTCGCTGCTTGTCCATATTTCACTTTTGTCGGAGCAGTTTTCGGGCAGCATTGTTACAATTGGCATTTTGCTGCTGCCGGCGGATATTTTTACCTCATAAGTGCTGAGCTGTATCTCTTCGGCGAAAATATGCTCCGCTTCTGTCTCGGCAGACAGGGTCGTTACTTCGGACGATACTTCCGTCTGAGTCACCTCTGCGGAGATTTCCGCTGATGAAGCTGCTTCTGTATATGTTGTTTCGGCGGCTTCGTGTTCGATTTCCGACATTTTTGTTATGGTGTATGTATCTCCCGTTGCCGCCGCAGGGACGGCGCTTTC
>JBJEQM010000423.1:0-3939 GCA_051881755.1 Oscillospiraceae bacterium | reverse complement strand
CGAGAGTATCAACGGTCTCCACCTTGTAGGTGCTGACCTTTTCGATACCCTGTCTGGTGGCAATGATACAGCCCTTTGCGCCCTGAGTGATACAGATTATCTTTATGCCTGCATTAAGCAGCTTTGCAATAGCAGGCAGCATATTTCCGCAGTCCGTCAGGATCTGCAGTTCGTCCTCGGAGACCTTTACAATATCCACCAGCTTCAGCACACTCTGCATGGCGGTCATTGCCTCCTGACGGGACTTCCACAGCTGCTCCCTGTAATTGGGGTCGTAGCTTATTATCTTGCCGTGCTGCTTGGCATATTCCACCGTCATCACCGCCGCCGAACGGGACGGCTCGTCGGTGAGCATAAGCGAGCCGAAATGCAGTATCTTGCAGGCGTCCACCAGCTTCAGCCGCACCTCTTTGAAATTCAGCTTTATATCTGCGCTTTCACGGCGGTAGAACACGAAATCACGCTCGCCGTCCTCGTTTTTGCCTACGAAAGCCAGCGTTGTGCCGTAGTCCTTATCCAGTATAAGTCCGTCCGTGTTTACCCCGTTGTCGATAAGCACCTGTTTAAGGTAGCGTCCGAACATATCCTTGCCTACCTTGCCGATAAAGCCCGAGGATACTCCCAGCTTTGAAGCCATTACCGCTACATTGGCAGGCGCTCCGCCCGCGTTTCTTTTGTATGTTACTTCCCCGTTTTCATCCACCGTCGCCGTAAAGTCAATAAGCATCTCGCCTATTGCCACAATATCAGCCATCAGAAAAACTCCCTTCCGTATTTTGGGTAACACCTATATCAAATATTTATCTGTTAATATTATATCACGTTTTTCCATATTTGCAATATATTTTATGCAAATATAACAGTTTTTTAAAATTTTACCAAACCATATTATTCCAGATAATATGAAGCCTCCATATCCGCAACGGACAGCGCAAACGCCAGAGGGAACATCTCGAAAGCCTTGCCGATACTGTTTTTATCCTCAACCCCCGAGAAGCCCATGTGATAGCGTATGGCGAAAGCCTCCTCGCGGCTCAGCCGCATATATCCCGAGATTATGTACACGGACTTTTCCCCGTGACCGTAAGGCAGACGGTCGTCGATAGTATAATAAGGCACCTTTTCCCACTCGCCCCTGTCGTTCTTGGCGTTGCGGTAATCCACCTTGTAAAAATTCATCTTGCAAAGGTCGTGGAGCAGGGCACAGATGGCAACGCTCTCGGCGCTGTAGTCCATTTTGTACACCTCTTTTGCCCGCGGACGGGCAAGATAGTCCGTCAGACACCGATATACATTAAGGCTGTGCTCCAGCAGACCGCCCTCGTGTGAGCCGTGGAAGCGGGTGCTGGCAGGTGCGGTGAAAAAGTCGCTTTTGTCCGACAGCATATAGTCCAGCAGCTTTTCGCTGCCGTCACGGTGGATATTGGTCTTGTATATTTCGATAAACTCGTTTTTTAACTCTAAATTCATAAATGCTCCATTCGTTACCTGTAATTTTGGGGGTCGTACAGATCGTAATACGACTTTACTTTAAGCTGCTCTCCCACTTCCTTTTCCGTGACGTTTGGCGGGAAGGACTGCCTGCTGATGATAACGTACATATCCTGACCGTGCATATCGAACCAGTTGTCGCTGAAAATGCAGTCCATATCGTCAAAGTCAAGATATACGCCCTTGGCGAAATTTTCGCTGTGCAGCTTTATTCGGTACATACCGCCTATTTTGTCAACATCGCAGGATATTTCGGGGGGCAGGAACTCAAACTGCTTGGGCAGGCAGAACATATAGGTCGAGCCCGAGACCACCGCGTTGTTATGCAGCAGAGTGTATTCGATATAGCAGCTGTTATGCATTTCCTCGGTAATACCCGTCATTTGGGGAGTGATATGCAGACAATCCTTGGCGGAAAGGGGAGGGACGGTGACATTTGCCTCGCCCTCGGCAATTATCTCCGAGGTATTTCTGCGTGCGCGCCATCTTATAACTCCGCTGAACTCGGTGGTTTTCTCGTTGGACACATTGGCTGTCAGCTGCTTTTTGTCGCTGTCGTCAATTGAGCAGAGCACGGGTGCATAGAATTTCTTTGCATAATAATGCAGTGCTTTCCACCTGCCGAAATAGTCGATGGACGACCATGAAATAACGGGGTTGCTGTCGTTGACCTGCCAGTACAGCGAGCCCATGCAGACGCCGCGGTGGCGGCGCATCTGCTCCACGTTCAGACGGATAGCGTCCGCCTGAACTATCTGCGAAGCGTAGATGAGATTTTCAAAGCTGTAGGGGTAATGCACCATCTGCGCAATATAATACAGCAGCTTTTCGTTGCCGTTTTCGCATTTCTGGTGCGCCTCCATAACGGGGGACATAAGGTTCATGTCCTCGCTCTTTGCAAAATATTTCACCGTTTTCATGCATGGCACGGACTCAAAGCCGTACTCCGAGCAGAAGCGGAAAAGATATTTTTTGTATTCCGTGAAAGGTTTAAGGCTGTGCCAAACCTCCCAGTAGTGTATATCGCCCTTGTTCTTTGCGCCCGAATCGTTGAAGCCTCCGCCCGACGACGGCGAGGACGGCCAGTAGAAGGTGTTGGGGTCGAACTGTTCCACCACCTTGGGCGCGATACTCTCGAACATACGCAGGTAGCCCTTTTTTAGCTCCTCGTCCTGCGGAAGTCCCCAATACTGCCATGCGGACTCTATCTCATTGTTGCCGCACCATAATGCAAGGCAGGCGTGATTGCGTGCGCGCTTCACATTATGTACCAGCTCGCTGCGGACGTTAGTGCAGAAGTTTATATCGTTGCCGTCGTATACCGCGCAGGCGAACATCATGTCCTGCCATACAAGTATACCCAGCTTGTCGCACAGGTCGTAGAAATAATCCTCGGGATAAATTCCGCCGCCCCATACTCGTATCATATTGTAGTTAGCAGCGGCGCAGTCCTTGAGCAGCTCTTTTGTGCGTGTCACATTGCACCTGTCCAGTATATTGTCCTCGGGGATATAATTTGCACCCATGGCAAATATCTTTATACCGTTTACAACGAAAGCGAACTCCTCGCCCTCGTCGTCGATGGTGCGGCTTATCTCAACGGTGCGCAGACCGATGTTGAAGCTTCTGACGTCCACGGTCTTGCCGTCGGAGTACAGCAGTATATTGACCATGTAAAGATCCTGCCTGCCGTAGCCGCGGACGTTCCACAGAGCAGGATTTGTTATAACACATTCGATATGTGCGTTCTTGCCCGATACATTGCTGTCCAGCACGGACTTGGAGCCGTCGGGGGAGGTGATGACCACCTCCATGCGCAGGTCGCTGCCGCACATATCGGATATGACCGCGTCAAAATCCAGCTTGACGCTGCTTTCCTTATGCTGCTGGGAAACGTAAACGCTCTCGATTCGTCCGCCGTTTACGCCCACAAGCTCAACGTCCCGCCAGATACCCATATCGGGCAGCGCGGGACCCCAGTCCCAGCCGAACATATAATGCGCCTTGCGCATATGGGGATATCCCGCCATAGTGGAGGAAACGCCCCACAGCGGACGCTTCTCGTTCATTCTTTCGATATATTTAACAGGCGAATAAATATACACCTTTAAATGATTTGCCCCCTCCAGAAGCTTTTCGGTGACATCAAATTCATAGGCGCGGTGCATATTATCCGTGCTGCCTATCTTTTCATCATTAAGGAAGATATCCGCCGCCGTGTCAACGCCCTTGAAGCGCAGATATACCTTATCCGAGCTTTTTATATCATTTTCGGGGACAAAATCCCTTTCAAAAGCATAATCCTTTTCGGAATATTTCAGCGCGTCATACTGGTTGAGTCCGCAGTACGGGTCGGGGATTATCTTATGCTTTATAAGAGTGGAATAAACAGAGCCGGGTATATCCGTTCTGATAGATATATTGCTTTCGGAATCCGTCATATTCCAT
>JBJEQM010000422.1:0-3940 GCA_051881755.1 Oscillospiraceae bacterium | reverse complement strand
AATTATCAGCTTTTCCATGGCATGATTGGCGTTCTCCACCACATCGCCGTCATAATTATAAAGCTCGTTTATTACCATTGTATCATACTTTTTACCGGGCGGAACTATCTCCACCTCGTCACCCTTGCAGAAGCGGTTGCGCTGGGTAATGTAAAGCTTACCATCTTTACACTCATCAACAACAGCCACAACATCATACTCACGAATATAGCCGCCGTTTTCGTAAAACTGAGTGTCTTTCGGGTGACCGTAGAAGAAGCCCGTGCAGTATTTGCGATGGCTTACCTTGAACACCTCGTCGCGAAGCCAATCGGGTATTTTGTAGTTGTCGGGGTCTGCCTTGAAAATATCCATAGCCATACGGTAGGCGTTGGTGACAATGGAAACATAGTAGGACGATTTCGCCCTGCCCTCAATTTTGAAGCTTGTCACGCCTGCCTTGGCGACCTCGTCAAGGTGGTCTATCATGCACATATCCTTGGAATTGAGGATATACGAGCCCTGTTCGTCCTCGAATACGGGGAAAAATTCGTCGGTGCGCTTTTCTTCCATAAGGTGGTAGCTCCAGCGGCAGGGCTGAGAGCACTCTCCCCTGTTGGCGTCGCGGTCGGTGAGATAGGAGGACAGCAGGCAGCGTCCCGAAAATGACATACACATTGCGCCGTGGACAAAGACCTCTATATCAAGGTCGGCGGGAGTTTTGGCGCGTATCTCCGCTATCTCCTCCAAGGATAACTCCCGAGCAAGCACTACGCGCTTTGCGCCCATATTATACAGCTCATTGGCGGCAACATAATTTACAATGCCCGTCTGTGTGGACATGTGTATCTCCATATCGGGAGCATACTTTTTCACAAGGGACATGAGCCCCAAATCGGCAACGATGACCGCGTCCACGCCGCTTGCCACCGCGTCGGACATAAACTGCTCAAACTGCGGTATCTCGCTGTTGCGCGGCAGGGTGTTGCAGGTAAGATATACCTTTACGCCCTTTGCGTGTGCTTCGTCCACAGCAGATTTAAGGGTCTCGGCAGTAAAATTCTTCGGGGCGGCTCTCATGCTGAAAGCCTGTCCGCCAAGATATACCGCGTCTGCGCCGTAATCCAGAGCCGCCTGAAAGCGCTCCTGATCTCCTGCGGGAGACAATATTTCAAGTCTGTTAAGGTCCATGGTCACTCCTTTATGATATTCCCGCCAGCACAAGATTTTCCTCATGCTCCGCAAGGGTCTCGGCGTAGAATATCTCGCCTGTGTCAACGTTGGCACAGAAATAGTAATAATTGGTATCAGACGGATAAAGCACCGCATTTATGGCGTCCAGACCGGGATTGCATATAGGTCCGGGGGGCAGACCTGCGCCCTCATATGTGTTGTATGCAGCATACATCGCCTTGGACGGCACCTCAATATTCGGCATGATTATATCCGTTACATACTTTTTCGTCGGGTCGGACTGGAGCAGCGGATATTCGTCGGGGTTATCCAAACGGTTGAGGAAAACCGAAGCCACAAGCTTCATATCCCGTGTGTTCTGCGCCTCCGCCTGCACCATGGAAGCAAGGGTCAGTACCTCCTCAAGCTCCATGCCCAGGTCGTCCATTCTGCCGTAAATATCGGCGGTTACCTTTGTATTGAAGTTCTTGCAGAACCTCTTTGCGGCTATTTTGGGGTCTTCATCAAGATAAAACGTGTAGGTATCGGGGAAAAGGTAGCCCTCCATTTTGTAGAATTTCAGAGCGCTTACCTTGACAAGCTTCTCAAAATCGTAACCGTAATCGGCAGTGTTGAACGCGCGGATAAACTCGTCCGCGCCGCAGACGCCCTTTTCCTCCAGCTTCTGCGCCGCTTCGTACAGCGTGATACCCTCGGGGAAAACAATATCCACCGACTCGCGCTCCTCAACAGCGCCCTTTTGCAGCTCCTCTACCATGTCCTCGTAGGTCATATTCAGCGCCAGTGTATGCTCGCCTGCCACAAAGGTGCCGTCGCTGCCCTTGACGCGCGAATAAAAGCGGAACAGGTATGTATTGCTTATCACGCCGTTGTCGTACAGTATCTGCGCAATATCCTCGGTGCTTGAGTTCATGGGTATCTCCACAACTATCTCCAAGGAGCTTTTGCCGATACCGAGAAAATCCTTGGCATATTTTATAATGTATGCCGACAGCAGTATCGCCGAGCCGATGACCAACAATGTCATTATAAGACCGAAAATAAGCCGTCCGGGACCTCTTTTTCTGCGCTTTTTGCGGCGCGCTTTGGGACGCTCCTCTTCGTCTTCTTCGTCTTCGTCTTCTTCGTCTTCGTCTTCTTCGTCTTCGTCGTCTTCGTCGTCATCGTCTTCCTCATCGTCCTCGTCCCGCTCATCGAGTTCGACGTCATCGTCAGGCTCGGCTTCCCCCGCATTTTCGTCGTTATCCGCCGATACGTCCTCATTATTTTCACGGACTTCGCCGTTCATGTCCCCGTCGGCAGGCTGTTCGGTCTCCGAGGGCGTTCCCTCCGTTTTTTCCTCGGGTATACTTTCAAGAATATCGTCAAGCGATGTGTTTTTTTCGTTATTATCCACGTTATTTCACACTCTTTGCGAGTATATCCTCCTATCTTGTTTTCTTAATATATTTTTCCGTCACCAGATACTCCGCCGCGATGTCAAATTTGCCCCTGTAAAGCTTTTGTACTGTACAGCTGCAATACTCTATCCCCACATTGCACATTCCGGGGTGTGCGGACAGAAATCTGTCATAATACCCTTTTCCGTAGCCGAGACGGTATCCCTCCATATCATATGCAAGGGCAGGGACTATACACACAGCACCGTCAAACTCCGTCAGCTCCGCGCACCTCGGCGGCACAGGCTCCAATACGGAAAATGCACCCGATTCAAGGTCGTCAAGGGATTTTATTACATAAAATACCATGTCCCTTGTACCCGACACGCACCGCGGCACGGCAACGGTCTTGCCGTCATTGAGGGCGGTCTGTATGATATTGATGGTATCGACCTCTATATTTGTGGAAACATATGTCAGCAGCACGGTACAGTCCTTATACAGCTTTGTACCGAGGAAACGCGCGGATATCCTGCTGTCCAGCAGCGCTTTCTCCTCCGCGGACATATCCGTGCGCAGCTGTTTGAACTTGCTTCGCAGCTGACTTTTGTACTCCCTTATATCGAAATCACGCCCGTTCATCGGCACATAAGGGAAGCCGCCATAAGCCTGCTTCTTTCGGGAGAGGTAAAAATTTCCGTAAGCTTCAGCGCAAGGTCCATAGCCGTACCTGCACCGCGTGAGGTAACTATCTTGCCGTCAACGATAACGGGGTCGGTGGTCACTTCCGCGCCGCGAAGCTCCTGCTCAAAGCCTGCATAACAGCACGCTTTTCTGCCCTCCAACAGACCGCGGTGTCCCAAAATGGACGGAGCGGCGCATATTGCGGCAATGTAAAGGTCGTTAGCTGTACAGTAGTCTATGCACTTCTGTACCACGGGAGACTTTTCCAGATTAAGCGTACCGGGCATTCCTCCGGGGAGGAATATCATTTCAAGGCTCTCATCAAGCTCGATAAGACGATCCTCCGTGTCGGTGACAACGGTGATACCGTGAGCGCCCCTGATGATATTGTCGCCGATGCCCACTGTAACGACCTGCTTTTCGGCGCGGCGAAGCACGTCAATGACCGTCAGCGCTTCGATCTCCTCAAAGCCGTTTGCAAGAAATGCGTATATCATAATATCTATCCTTTCTATTTAAAGATCACTGTGTTTTTCACAAGCATAAATTCGGGATAATACGACCGCTTTGAGCGGCGCAGACCCTCCAGACCCAAGTCCTCCTCGCGGTTTATATAGGTAAAGTCCGCAGACTCCGCCTTAGCGAACTCGTTCATTACGGCGGTGTAGGCTCCGTTGATTGAGGCGTTGGCTTTCTCAATGTGG
>JBJEQM010000421.1:0-3940 GCA_051881755.1 Oscillospiraceae bacterium | reverse complement strand
ATGCTCCGTACCGATGGAAAGACGGATAGTATTGGGCTTGATACCCTGTTCAAGCAGCTCTTCCTCGGTAAGCTGGCTGTGAGTTGTTGTTGCGGGGTGGATAACGAGAGACTTAACGTCCGCAACGTTTGCAAGGAGGGAGAATATCTTCAGATTGTCGATAAACTTATGAGCCTCAGCCTGACCGCCCTTTATCTCAAAGGTGAAGATGGAAGCGCCGCCGTTGGGGAAGTATTTTTCATACAGCGCATGGTCGGGGTGGTCGGGAAGCGAGGGATGATTTACCTTTTCTACCAGAGGGTGCTTTGTAAGATACTCAACGACCTTCTTGGTATTCTCCGCATGACGCTCCAGACGGAGGGAAAGTGTTTCTGTGCCCTGTAAAAGCAGGAACGCCGCAAAAGGTGAGATAGTAGCGCCCGTATCGCGGAGGAGTATCGCGCGGATATATGTAACGAACGCCGCAGGACCCGCTGCCGCTGTAAAGGATACGCCGTGATAGCTGGGATTGGGAGCTGCTATTGCAGGATAGTTTCCGCTTGCGCCCCAGTCGAATTTGCCCGAGTCAACGATAACGCCGCCGAGAGTCGTGCCGTGTCCGCCGATAAACTTTGTGGCGGAGTGTACTACGATATCCGCACCGTGCTCGATAGGACGGATAAGGTAAGGAGTACCGAAGGTATTGTCTACAACGAGAGGGAGTCCGTGCTTGTGGGCGATCTCAGCAAGAGCGTCGATATCGGGGATATCGCTGTTGGGGTTGCCCAGGGTCTCGATGTAAATTGCACGGGTGTTTTCCTTGATAGCCGCTTCGACCTCAGCAAGGTCGTGGATATTTACAAAGTCTGCCGTAACGCCGAAGTTAGGCAGTGTGTGTGCCAAAAGATTGTAGCTGCCGCCGTAGATGGTTTTCTGCGCAACGATGTGTCCGCCGTTCTGCGCAAGAGCCTCAACGGTATATGTAATAGCCGCCGCGCCCGAAGCTACAGCAAGAGCAGCAACGCCGCCTTCAAGAGCAGCTATTCTCTTTTCAAAAACGTCCTGAGTGGAGTTTGTCAGTCTGCCGTAGATGTTGCCTGCGTCCGCAAGACCGAAACGAGCCGCCGCGTGCTCGCAGTTGCGAAAAACGTAAGATGTGGTCTGGTAAATGGGGACTGCTCTGGAATCTGTTGCGGGATCGGGAGTTTCCTGTCCAACGTGGAGCTGGAGTGTTTCAAATTTATATGACATAATATTTTCTTCCTTTCAAATTTAAAATTTTTATGGTATTATTTACAGCGCGGACATCGCGACATTCGCCCGAATCGGTAATTCGCCCGTAAAAGCCTTACAAAATAAATATTCATAGTGTTTTCCTCCTTGTTTAACACACTTATCAAGTAGGTTGATATTATAATAGCACATATTTCCTACCTTGTCAATAGGTATATGGAAATTTTTCAAAAAAATTTTTGAGGATATACTATTATAATGCAATTTGAGTATTTACGCAAACATCGTAGGGGCGGATTCAATATCCGCCCATGAAACAATATCCCGTAAAGCAGGGCGGATATTGAATCCGCCCCTACATAATATATTATACTATATACAGCGTATAAATGCAATATCAAAGTGCATATATTGTATAATACACTATATAACGCACCGTTAATATCACCAACTTTTTTATATAATTTACCGCTATATTATACAAAATACAACAAAATTTTATATAATCCCTTTTCGGCGAAAATATTTTGCGCAAACCCTTGACAAAGGGGGAAAAATGTTGTATAATATGTAAAGTAATTTGCTTTACATCAAACGATAACGGCTGTGCGAAAGGAGCGTATCCGACATGAATACCGAGAAAGACCTGCATTTTTCCATACTTCTGGACTACTACGCCGATATGCTTACAGACAAACAGCGGGACGTTATCGACTTGTACTACAACGAGGATCTTTCCCTTGCGGAGATCGCCGAGCATGAGAACATCACCCGTCAGGGCGTCCGCGACAGCATTAAGCGCGGCGAGCAGACCATGCTTGAGCTGGAGGATAAATTCCACCTTGTGGAGCGTTCACGCAAGTACAATGATATTATCGAAGAGGTCGGCAAGCTTGCGGCGGATATCCGCAATGAGTGCGCTTACTGCGGCAATCCCAAGGGCATTGTCAAGCGGGCGGAGTATCTTGTGAAGCTGGCTGACGAAAATAAGGATCTGTTCTGAGTGGAGGGTGCTTATGGCGTTTGAAGGATTATCCGAAAAATTAAACGGCGTTTTTAAGCGCCTTAAAAGCAGAGGCAAGCTCACCGAAGCCGACGTCAAGGAGGCTATGCGTGAAGTCCGTCTGGCTCTGTTGGAAGCGGACGTAAACTACAAGGTCGTAAAGGACTTTGTGGCAAAGGTGTCCGAGCGCGCCGTGGGCGAGGAAGTGCTTTCCAGCCTTACTCCCGGTCAGCAGGTCATCAAGATAGTGAACGAGGAGCTTATCGCTCTTATGGGCGAAAGCAATGCTAAGATAAATTTCCCCTCAAAGCCGCCCTGCGTTATAATGATGTGCGGTTTGCAGGGCTCGGGTAAGACAACTCATGCGGCGAAGCTTGCAAAGTATTTTCTCGGCATGGGCAAGCGTCCCCTGCTGGCGGCTTGTGACGTGTACCGTCCTGCGGCTATCGACCAGTTAAAGGTGGTCGGTGAAAAGGCGGGAGTAAAGGTGTTTGACATGGGACAGATAAATCCCGTGACGATTGCCAAGGAAGCGGTAAGGCACGCAAAGGATCACGGCAATGATGTGGTCATACTTGATACTGCGGGGCGTCTGCACATTGACGAGGCTCTCATGGACGAGCTGAAAAGCATCAAGGCGGAGACCTCACCCAACGAGATAATGCTTGTTGTTGACGCAATGACAGGTCAGGACGCGGTAAATGTTGCAAAGGCGTTTGACGACGCGTTGGGCATTGACAGCGTGCTTATGTCAAAGCTGGACTCCGATACAAGAGGCGGTGCGGCGCTGTCCGTTCTTGCCGTAACGGGCAAGCCTATCAAGTTCGTCGGCATGGGCGAAAAGCTTGATGATTTCGAGCAGTTCCACCCCGAGAGAATGGCGTCGAGGATACTCGGCATGGGCGATATGCTCACCCTTATTGAGAGGGCGCAGTCCACTATAGACGAGGAAAAGGCAAAAGAGCTGACCACCAAGATAAAGGACAGCGGTTTCGACATGAACGACCTGCTTGACCAGATGAAGCAGATACAGAAAATGGGTCCTATAAAGCAGATACTGGGTATGCTCCCCGGCGTGGGAAACAAGCTTGACGATGTGGACATTGACGACAGTCACCTTAAGCGCATCGAGGCTATGATACTTTCCATGACCCCCGCGGAAAGAGCAAAGCCCTCCATTATAAATCCCCCGCGCAAGCGCCGTATCGCGTCGGGCAGCGGAAACACCGTTGCCGATGTAAACCGTCTGCTGAAGCAGTTTGAGGAAATGCAGAAGATGATGAAGCAGCTGGGCGTTACGGGCAGAAATGCCAAGGGCAAGCGCAACAAGCTGCGCTTCACTCCCGGCATGATGGGCGGTATGCCGCCTTTCGGCAAGTAAATGAGACTTTTTTACCTTATACTGTTTGGCGCGTTCGGTCTGTTCAACGTACTGGCGGCGGTGTTCGGTTGGGATTGGTATATCGGATACTGGTCGCGGGGTCGGCGGAAACAGAGCCGAGGTCTTGTCCGCGTCCTTATCGGAGCGGCAGGTGGGTTGCTGATACTTTACGGTCTGGCGTTTTACTTTGACGTATTGTGAGGTATTCAGGTATGTTAATGCTGATAATCGGGATAATTCCCTTTATAGATTCGCTTTTGTACATCATAGAAAAGCAGCGCAGGAAAAAAGACCACGGTTACAGCTCGGGTTTCTACCGTAAAATGAGAGATTTTGTATTCAAG
>JBJEQM010000420.1:0-3948 GCA_051881755.1 Oscillospiraceae bacterium | reverse complement strand
GGCGGTCTTGTATATTCAACATATATTTCTTATGAAAAAGATGAATTATACATTGTATTAGTTGAATTGATAATAATGCTTGTAATAGCGTTATTGGTAGTATGCGGAATTTTAAAATACAGGAAGGATAAAGACAAAAAATGAGCATATTCCGTAAAAAGACGGATAAGGAAAAAGAGTTGTTAAAGCTATTACAAGAGAAAAACAAGCGTGAGAAAGCACTTAATAAAAAGCTTGAAAAGCGTATGGAAATGAAGTACACAAGTAAGTATCTAAAAGAAAACAAGAAGTTTTTAACTTCAAACGCAATGACTATTGATACATTGGAATATGCAAAAATGGTTAGTGAGTTGAAAAAACGATTTCCGGATATGTAACGTGGTAATTAGTTTTTTACGGAGAGTATTATGGGCAGTGTTACAATGCAAAGGATAATATCATTACTGGTGAGAGCGCTTGTGCTTTTCACCGCATTCCCCGTGCACGAGTCCGCCCACGCCCTGTCCGCTCATTGGATGGGCGACGACACCGCCAAAAACCAAGGCAGGATATCCCTGAATCCGTTCAAGCATATCAACCTTTTCGGCGCGCTGTTCATGCTTTTCGCGGGAGTTGGCGCGGCGAACCCCGTACCCATTGACGCGCGCAATTTCAAAAAGCCCAAGGCAGGTATGGCGCTGTCCTCGCTGGCAGGACCCCTGTCCAACCTGCTGCTGGCGTATCTTTCCATGATAATCTACCGCATATTATTTATAGTATATTATGAAAAATTTAGTACAAATTTCAGCGCCCCAAGTGACGTTATGATAATATTGCTGTATATATTTCAGTACGCCGCGCTGCTGAATATCGGTCTGGCGGTGTTCAATCTGCTGCCAATACCGCCGCTTGACGGCTCACGCATACTTACGCTGTTCCTGCCCGAAGAGAAATATTTCGGCATAATGAAGTACGAAAAGTACATTTTCGGTATACTTTTTGTGCTTATCATTTCTGGTATACTGAATAAACCCCTTGCATTTTTACAAAATCTCGCCACCGACGCGCTTTTCTCACTCACAGGCTGGGTAGATTACATTATATACGTTTTTTTGAGGTAACAAATTTGAAAATAAATTTTCAAATTCCGAGTTTTGTTTTTCCTCGCTGTCGCTCGGAATTTGCTACGCAAACCACAAAACATCGGAAAGGAGTGCATTTTTCCTATCGGAAAAATGGATTTTATTGGAAGTGATATCATTCAAGCTGGAGGTTTTCGAGGGACCTCTCGACCTGCTGCTGCATCTTATATCCAAGCATAAGCTTAATATAAACGATATACCCATAGTGCTGCTTGTTGACCAGTATATGGAATATATCGGCAATATGTCCGAACAGAATATGGATATAGCAGGGGAGTTCCTTGAAATGGCGGCTCATCTTGTGTATATCAAGACCGTGTCGCTGCTGCCCAAGCATGAAGAAGCCGAGACCATGAAAAAGGAGCTGGAGGGCAGACTTATCGAGTATTCCCTCTGCAAACGGGCGGCGGAGCTTATGCAGCTGAAATATATCGGCGGCAATATAACCGTCCGCAAGCCAATGAAGCTGGAGTACGACAACACCTACGCCGTTATTCATGACCCCGAGGAGCTGCTGAAAGCGTATCTCGGCATAAGCATAAAAAAAGCGGAGGAGCCTGTCAAGCAGGACAGCTTCAATACCATTGTAAAAAAGAAGATAGTATCGGTAACGTCCAAGATAATATATGTGCTCCGCAGACTTTATACCACGGGAGAATGCCGCACGGACGGGCTTTTCGATGGGGTCACCGACCGTTCCGAGCGCGTGGCAGTGTTCCTTGCCATATTGGAGCTTACCAAGTCGGGACGTATACTGCTTAACGACGATAATTCCGTGATAAAATTCAATACAGAGTATTCCAAGAGAAACAGGGAAGAACAGGAGGCGGCATATGACAATTAACGAGGAAGTATCCATAGTAGAGGCTATACTTTTTGCCGCCGGAGAGCCTGTTGAGGCTTCGCGTATCGCAGCGGCGGCAGGCATCGAGCAGGATATGGTGTTCAAGATAATACAGCTGCTCAACGACCGCTACGAGGCGGACGGCAGCTCAATGCAGGTCATACGCCTTGCGGATAACTACCAGCTGTGCGTTAAAGCGGACTATATCGAGTATGTCCGCGCGGCAATGGAGACAAAGAAAAACGCGCCCCTTTCGCCTGCGGCGATGGAGGTGCTGACCATCGTTGCGTATAATCAGCCCGTCACAAAGGGCTTTGTTGAGCACGTCCGAGGTATAGACAGCTCCAGCGTGGTCAATTCTCTTGTTGAGAAGAATTTACTGGAGGAGGCGGGACGTCTGGACGTCCCGGGCAGACCTATCGCGTACCGCACCACGTCCACATTCCTTCGGTGCTTTCAGCTGTCAAGTCTGGACGACCTGCCTGCCGTGCCCAACAGCGACGGTCAGGTAAGCTTTGATGAGATACTTATACGCGAAAACGGGGAAGATATTTCCGATAGTGACAGTAATGACTAATTAAGGTGAGGTGAAGGCAGTATGACTGCACTGATCATAATTGGCGCGATCATATTGCTGTTCGCGTTCCTGCTTCATGCCACCGTAAATGCCGAGATAAAATATTACGGCGGCAAGCTTGATTTTAAGGTGACATATCTTTTTCTGACCCTTTTTCCTCTGAAAATAAAAGAGAAAAAGGAGAAGAAAGGCAAACGCAAAAAGGATATATCTGCCGAAAATACGGAAAATATACAAACGGAGACCGTCACCGAAGCGAGCGCCGAAGAAAAAACAGAGCCCGAGGAATTGGACGGGGAGACAAAAGAGCTTCTCAGCGGCGGCGAAAAAAAGAAAAAAGCGTCCTCCGAGGATCGCCTCTCCGATATAAAAAAGAAGCTGGAGCAGTTTAAGATAATATGGGGCTTTTGCAAAAAGCCGCTGATAAAGCTGTTCGGGGGTGTATACATTGACGACCTTGTGGTGGATTTTAAGATATGCGGCGAGGACGCTTGCCAGGCGGCGATGAATTACGGCAAGGTCAGCGCGGTATTTTACAATGCCCTCAATGTTGTCAGGACAATGTTCCCCATGTCCGTGCGAACGGTGGATATCGTGTGTGATTTTGACGGCAGAAAGAGCGCCTATGACGGCGAATGTGCCGTAAGGCTGCGGTTGGGCACAGCTGTGGGCGCGGCGCTGGTGGTTCTCTTGGGATATATAAAAAATATGAATGATATCAACAATGTCGGCGCGGCTGAGGTTGATTCAGATAAAGAAAAAGTAAAGGTAAAAGCATAACTTAAATACAGAAAGGATTGTTGAAAATGGACGATAAGGTAAAAGATTTAGTCGGCACCGCCATGAGCAAGATAAAGGAGCTTTCCGACGCGGACACCATAATCGGCGAAGCTATCAAAATTGACGGAAACATCACCATAATCCCTGTTTCCAAGGTATCCTACGGCTTTGCCGCAGGCGGCTCTGACCTGCCCTCCAAAACAGGCGGAAATCTTTTCGGCGGCGGCTCGGGCGGCGGAGTTACTATCCAGCCTCTGGCGTTTATCGTAGTTGCCAACGGCGATGTAAAGCTGCTCCAGATAAATCAGGACAAGTCCTCCACGGGCGCTATCGTAAATCTTGTACCCGAGCTTTTTGACAAGGTGCAGGGTATGTTCTCCAAGGATAAGAAAAAGGACGGCGCTGCTGCCGAGTCTTCCGACGTCTCCGACGATAATTCCGACGGAGATACAACAAATTACGCAGGCGAATTCTGATAATATATCGGCATTTTGCATCATAATATATTATGCGGAGTATTTCCGTGTATTTTGTATTATGGCGGTGCTGATATGAAAAAAATAATATCGTTTGTACTGTGCGCCGTGCTGACGGCGGCGGCTCTGCCCATGAGGGCGGACAGATCG
>JBJEQM010000419.1:0-3953 GCA_051881755.1 Oscillospiraceae bacterium | reverse complement strand
CACGGGAAGTTATCTTGCTTGTGGCATGACGCAAAAACGCCGTGGCAACATCATCAGGCTCAATGCCGCAGCCGTTGTCCGTAACGCGGATATAAGAAATGCCGCCGTTTTTTATCTCCACCGTAATGTTGTCCGCACCGCTGTCTATGGAATTTTCGATAAGCTCTTTAATGACCGAGCTTGGGCGCTCAATGACCTCGCCTGCCGCAATAAGCTCCGAAGTTTCCTTGCTTAAAAGCTTAACTCTTGACATTAACGGCGACCTCCTTTCTGTACAGTTTTACAAAATTGAAAGCTTATAAAAGTGATATTTTAATTCCAACTACCCCATATTGCTTTTGTTTTTCCTTTGGATAATATTTATCCATATCGTCAGGCGATGCGGAACTTACATTTTCCTCGGTATAACCGCACTCCAGCAATGGCAAATTATCATATAGTTCAGCGAATGATTTAAACACAAATAAATCCTCAACAGATACACATAAAGTATCATTTGTATCCTCTGTACTAATAAACTTTATGGTATCACCAACAGAAATTAATTGCCTTTTTTCATCATATAAACGCAGTTCTATCGTTTTCTTTCCCTCTCTAATCTTTTTCATCGGAGAAGGTGTTAAATTCATAATGTGCTCTCTCATTCTAACCTCTCTACAGTATTGCCATTTAGTTTTTCAGTGCCTCGGTTATTTCCTTAAGGAACGCCTTAGCCTCCGCATCGGTAAATTCGTCGATGTTGGTCTTTTTCAGACGAGCAATGACCATATCATTATCAATAGCGCCGAAAGTTATCTGTCCGTCGTCGGGCTTGGGAGCAGGCTTTTCCGCCGCCTTGGCAAGCTCCATTTCGTTGAGCAGTTCCTTGGCACGGTTAAGCACCTTGTTTGGCAGTCCCGCCAGCTTCGCAACCTCGATACCGTAGCTGTCGTCCACACCGCCCGGCACTATCTTTCGCAGGAACTTTATGTCCTCGCCTATCTTCTTGACCGCAACACTGTAATTGTTTACGCCCTCTATCCTGTCCTCCAGCTTGATAAGCTCGTGATAATGTGTAGCGAAAAGGGTCTTGCAGCCAAGAACACGCTGATTTGCAATATATTCCGCCACTGAGGTAGCAATACTGATACCGTCAAATGTGGACGTACCTCTGCCCACCTCGTCAAGTATAACAAGACTTTGCTTTGTGGCATTTTTCAGTATATCCGCGACCTCGCTCATCTCCACCATAAATGTGGACTGTCCCGCCGTAAGGTCGTCGGACGCACCCACACGGGTGAATATCTTGTCCACAATGGTTATCTTGGCGCTCTTTGCGGGAACAAAGCAGCCTATCTGCGCCATAAGAGTTATAAGCGCGACCTGTCTCATATATGTGGATTTACCCGACATATTGGGTCCCGTTATAATGGACATACGGTTCCTGTTCATGTCAAGGTATGTATCGTTTGGCACATACATCTCGTCGGAGAGCATAAGCTCAACAACAGGGTGACGTCCGTCCTTTATATCAATGATACCGTCAACGGCAATTTCGGGCTTTGTATACTCATTTTTCAGCGATACATACGCAAAGGAGCACAGCACATCAAGCTGCGCCAGAGCCGAAGCCGTACCCTGTACGCGCACCAGCTGCTCCGCAATAAAATCACGCACCTCCGCGAAAATATCCGCCTCCAGCGAAAGCACCTTTTCATTTGCGCCCAGAATTTCATTCTCGGTTTTCTTAAGCTCCTCGGTGATAAATCTTTCGCAGTTTGCAAGGGTCTGCTTTCTGATGTAGGTATCGGGGATAAGGTCGTAATATGACTTTGTTACCTCAATATAATATCCGAATACCCTGTTGTAGCCGATTTTCAGATTTTTTATGCCCGTAGCCTCGCGCTCGCGCTTTTCAATCTCCTCGATAATGCCCTTGCCGCTGTTTATAATGTGGCGCAGACGGTCAAGCTCCTCGTTGAAGCCGTCCTTTATAACGCCGCCCTCCTTGGCGGTCACGGGAGGCTCGTCCACGATAGCCCGTTCAATTAGGTCGGATATGTCCGCAAGCGTGTCTATCTTTGTATTAAGCTCCACCAAAAGCTTGGCGGAAAATTCACTCAGCAGCCGCTTTATCTCAGGCAGCTGCAAAGCCGTCATTGACAGCGACTTTACATCGCGGGGCGTAGCCGTCTTGTACATTACCCTGGTCATAAGGCGCTCAATATCATATACCCTCGAAAGCGCCTCGGACAGCTCCTGCTGCAATACCGACTTGCGGCAAAGCTGCTCCACGGCGTCCAGCCTGTTTGTGATGATTGCGTGCTTTACAAGTGGCTGCTCTATGTATGATTTCAGCAAACGCTTGCCCATGGAAGTGCCCGTGTGGTCAAGCACCCAAAGCAGACTTCCCTTTTTCTCCTTGCTGCGGAGGGTCTCCGTCAGTTCAAGATTGCGCCGCGCGGTAAGGTCAAGCTCCATGAAGAAGTTGTCGTTATATCGTTTTATCTCGGTAAATCTGCCCACCAGCGACTTCTGCGTGTCGCTTATGTAGCCAAAAAGTCCGCATACGCAGGAAGCCTCCACCGTATCCTCATGCAAAGATATCTCGTCAAGGTCGGAAACGCTGAACTGCCGCAGGATAACGTCCTTGTGCGCCGTAACATCAAAATTATCCTCGTCCAGAAGCTGCACGGAAATATTCATTCTTTCGCGTATAAACTCCTGCACGTTCTTCAAATCAAGGAATTTGCCGTTGAAAAGCAGCTCAACAGGCTCAAAGCGTGAAAGCTCGTTTATTATCTCGCTTTCAATATCCTTGGAGGTCTTTTTGAACAGGTGTACCTCGCCCGTGGAAATATCCGCAAAGCATATGGCGCATATTTTATCCTGCACATAAACCGCAGAGATGTAGTTATTCTTGGAATCGTCCAGCAAATTGCTTTCCGTCAGCGTACCGGGGGTGACTATCCTTATAATGTCACGCTCAACAATGCCCTTTGTCTCCTTGGGGTCGGTAAGCTGCTCGCATATTGCCACCTTGTGTCCGTTTTCAATGAGCTTTTTTATGTATATATCCGCCGCATGATACGGTATACCGCACATTGGCGCGCGCTCCTCAAGACCGCAGTCGCGTCCCGTCAGAGTAAGCTCCAACTCCCTGGACACCATGATGGCGTCGTCGAAGAACATCTCGTAAAAATCTCCCAGACGGAAGAAAAGTATATGGTCTCTGCACTTTTCCTTTACGGAAAAATACTGCTTCATCATAGGTGAAAGCTTGTCATGATCGATCGGAGTCTGCAAAAGATCGCCCCCATAAATAAATTCGTAAAAGCGTTTATGTCAGCAGGCGTAAAACGCACGCTCAGACAAACGCTTGTACATTAAAATCGGAGCAAGAAGCAAGAAAACCTTGCCTCTTGCGCCTTATCTTTTAGTGGCAGCCGCCGCAGGAAGCGCAGCTTCCGGAGCAGCTGTGCTCCTCTGTGGGACAGGTCATGGGATCCTCGCCGTTGGCGGAATATGTGATGACCATGTTTATCTGACCGAGAAGCGCGTCCATAGCATTCTTCGCCTCGTTGTACTTTGCCATGTGCTCGTTAGCCATAATATTGCCGTACAGCGACTTGATAGCGCCGTCCAGTTCGGAAAGCTTTGCTTCGTCCTTTTCAGCCTTGGACATCTCGCTGTTGAGCTGCATTCTCTTCATGTTGAATTCGCTTATCATGTTCTGGAGAGCCTCGTCCTTGTCATTTTCGGCCTTTGCAGCATAGTATGCAGCATAGCGCTCGTCCTGCTGGATCATAACTCCCAGTTCTCTTGCCTTGTCGATTACAGTCATTTTAAAAAACTCCTTTTATCATATAATTTCACCATACAAAGCCCAGTTATAGGCTTTTGTAATTTTCACCTTTTTTCTCTGCCCTATTATATCGTCACCCGCAGCCGCTTCAACAATGATAAATTCATCG
>JBJEQM010000418.1:0-3956 GCA_051881755.1 Oscillospiraceae bacterium | reverse complement strand
GGAACCTTTTATATGGAGAATTACAAATATAAAGTCATGGTTGAACTTGATGACAGCATTATCCTTAACGCAGGACGACATGACTTAGACGACACTTACCGAATTGTACGGAAGATGTTCACTGACAAGGGACTGCATGACGTTTCAGAGGGCAAGAAGCTTATTTTCATCAGCAAGCCGGAGGATAAGGACGCATACGGCATAATCGGAGCGGTCACAAACACTTTGTACCGCAATTGGGTCAAACCTTATCTCAAGGTCATGGAATGGCATAATGCAGATAAAGGCAGTGTAGAAGATCTGCTGAAAACCTTTAAGGCTTGCGAGGAAAAATATGGAGTTTAAGAATTAAAACTGCCTTGACTTTTTACCTGATTTATAACTTGTGAACTGTTTAAGCAAAAGATCAATGGATAAATTTTTTATCGTCAAAGGAGATATATTATGAGCTGTGAACCAAAGTACAAACGTATCCTGCTGAAGCTCAGCGGCGAGGCTCTCGCGGGCGACAAAAAAATAGGTCTGGATTACGGAACTATCACGCCTATATGCGAAAGCATCAAAAAGTGTGCCGACGCAGGCGTGCAGATCGGTATCGTTGTAGGCGGAGGAAACTTCTGGAGAGGACGTTCCAGCGGAGCTATGGACAGGACCAGAGCCGACCATATCGGTATGTTGGCAACTACCATGAACGCTCTTGCCGTTGCCGATGTTCTTGAATCCTTGGGCGTTGATGTCCGCGTACAGACGGCTATCGCCATGCATCAGGTGGCGGAGCCTTACATCAGAAACAAGGCTGTTCGTCATCTTGAAAAGGGCAGAGTTGTTATCTTCGGCTGCGGTACGGGCAACCCGTTCTTCTCTACGGATACGGCTTCAACTCTCCGTGCTGCGGAGATCGAGGCGGATATCGTACTTAAGGCTACTATGGTGGACGGCGTTTACGATAAGGACCCCAATAAATATGACGACGCAGTAAAATATGACGAGCTCAGCTTTAATGATATCCTTGTAAAGAATCTTGCGGTAATGGACAGCACTGCCGCTTCAATGTGCAAGGACAACAATATACCTATTATAGTATTCGATCTCAGCAGACCCGAAAATATTTACGACGCCTGCATGGGAGAAAAGGTCGGAACTATCGTTATCGACAGAAACTGATCGGGGCTATGCCGACGGCGGGGCAGACCGATAATATAAATTTTTTATGCCGTGGAAAAGGAGTATATTATGAACGAAACAGTAAAAGCGTCACAGGAAAAAATGGAAAAGTGCCTCAAGAGCCTTGAGCATGAGCTTACAACGGTAAGAGCAGGCAGAGCAAATCCCGGTATCCTCGACAGAGTAATGGTCGATTATTACGGCACGCCTACGCCTATTCAGCAGATGGCGGCTGTATCCGTTGTTGAGGCGAGAAATCTTGTTATCCAGCCTTGGGATATGTCCCAGCTGAAGGCTATCGAAAAGGCAATACTTAATTCCGATATCGGCATCACGCCCACAAACGACGGCAAGGTACTGAGACTTGCTTTCCCTCAGCCTACCGAGGAGCGCCGCAAGGAGCTTGTTAAGCAGGTGCGCAAATACGGCGAAGAGGGCAAGGTAACTATCAGAAATATCAGAAGAGACGCTCTTGACAAGATAAAGGCTCAGAAGAAGAACAACGAGATCACAGAGGACGATGTGAAAAATCTCGAAAAGGATATGCAGAAGCTTACAGACAAGTTCTGCGACAATATTGACTCGCTCATTTCCGATAAGGAAAGCGAGATAATGTCCATCTGAGCATGGCGGAAAATAACAGTCTGCCGTCCCATATCGGCTTTATTATGGACGGCAACGGAAGATGGGCGCAGAAAAGAGGGTTGCCGCGTACCTACGGTCACCGCGAGGGCGCTCAGACCTTCCGTAAAATTGCCCGATACTGTAAGAAGATCGGCATAAAATATATAACGTTCTATGCCTTTTCAACGGAAAACTGGTCCAGACCCAAGGCGGAGGTAGACGCCATAATGTCCCTTTTTGCCCAGTATCTTGAAGAGGCGGACGAATTTGCTTCGGATAAGACAAGGCTCATTTTCCTTGGGGACAAGTCTCCATTTGAGCCGAAAATCCGGGACAGAATGATCGAACTGGAAAAGGCATCGGAGAATTTCGACGAGATGACCTTGGCTATCGCCATAAATTACGGCGGCAGGGACGATATCGTTCATGCTGTAAGGTCGGCGGCAAAAATGCTGGCGGACGGCGACATAAAGCCCGATGATATTGACGAGAGCCTTATTACGAGCCTGCTTTATACGGGCACTATGCCCGATGTTGATCTTGTTATCAGACCGAGCGGCGAAAAGCGTATATCCAACTTTCTTATATGGCAGGCGGCATATGCCGAGTTTTATTATACCGATGTGCTTTGGCCCGATTTTTCGCCCAAAGACCTTGATAAAGCGCTGGAGGAATATTCCAAGCGAAGCAGACGCTTCGGCGGAGTATAATATACATAATTCTGGGAAAGGAGTGCGTATTCCACGGGGCTGATGCCTGTGCGGAGTACAGCCAAAAAAATAATGCTTACACGAATTTTAACGGCGATCGTCGGAATTTCTTTAGGAATTGCGGTGCTGTTTCTGGCGGACACCATAGTTTTCAACATAGTTATTGCGGCGTTTTCGGTTATGATCGTATATGAGCTGTTTTCTAACTGCAAATGTATGCAGTATAAGCCGGACAGCATAGTCTGCTTTATATTTGCAGGGGCGCTCCCGTTCCTGACGCAGTATTGCGGGACAGATATTATATATGTTTTTGCGGTGGTTTGTATCATGGTCATGTTTGTCGGGTTCATTATGAATCACAAAAAAATGCCGTTTGACAAGCTTTGCTTTATGATAGCTTCCACCGTGCTTCCGTCAATGGCGCTGTGCTGTGTTGTGCGCATGAAAAATTACGATCCGCTGCATGGAGTATGCTACGTTGTGATATGTCTTGCGGCGGCGTGGCTCAGCGACGGAGCGGCGTACTTTGTGGGTACGTTCTTCGGCAAGCACAAGCTTTGTCCCGAGATATCGCCCAAGAAAACTGTCGAGGGCGCTGTGGGCGGAGTCCTTGTTGGCGCGCTGGTGCTGGTTGCATATATTTTCGCATATCAGAAGGTACAGGCGGCAAGAGGGTATGCTTTCGAGGTAAACTATATCCTTGCTGTGGTGATAGGTATTGTCAGCGGTCTGCTGAGCATTGTCGGAGACCTTTCGGCGTCGCTTATCAAACGGCAGAACGATATCAAGGATTTCGGGCATATATTGCCGGGGCACGGAGGCATACTTGACAGGTTTGACAGCGTGTTGTTCGTTGCGCCGTTCCTTGCGTTCATACTTGAATACTTTAAGCTTTTTTATTGATCCGGCGGGGCGTGTACATGAAAAATTGTACACGCCCTACGGTTCGTTTTGGATATATTATGTGTGAAGATATATCACTTTACATAGGAGAAAGCACATGAAAACTGTTTCTTTGATAGGCTCGACGGGTTCTATCGGCACTCAGACATTGGAGGTGTGCCGCGGGCATAATATTAAAGTAAAGGCGCTGGCGGCAAGGAGCAACGTAAAGCTTCTGGCGGAGCAGGCGCATAAATTCAATGCGGAATGCGTATGTATATATGATGAGAGCTGGGCGGCGGAGCTGCGGTCGCTTATGTCCGATACGGACGCAGAGGTGCTCTGCGGCATGGAGGGACTGTGTAAAGTTTCTACACTTGACAGCGTGGATATGCTTGTTAACGCCGTTGTGGGAATGGTGGGTCTGCTGCCCACGCTTAAAGCAATCGAAAAGGGTATCGATATCGCTCTGGCAAACAAGGAAACTCTCGTTGCGGGCGGAGAACTGGTCATGAAGCGCGCTGCCGAAAAGTGTGTAAAAATTTATCCCGTGGACAGCGAACATTCCGCGATTTT
>JBJEQM010000417.1:0-3961 GCA_051881755.1 Oscillospiraceae bacterium | reverse complement strand
CTGCCAAGCTCCTCAATAGGGATAAGCTCATATTTCGGGTTCCACGGAGAATTTCCCTTTGCAAGCCTTGCGCCAAGATACGCCATTATCTGACCTATTGTTTCGCCCTGAGTACGTGAGGTCTCCAGCCCCCACAGTATTACCGCTGCCATGTTGGGATAACATCCATACTCGTTGTAATATGTCTTTATGGTATTTTCGGCTGCTCTCGCACCTCTCTGATAGGCTGTAAGCGTGGGCACAAAACGCTGGTCAAACTGATAGAGATTATATCCGGTTGGAAGCACCTCGGGACTGCGGTAAATATCTCCCGCAGGCTTTGCAGGAATATATCCACCCGAAAGAGCGTTCATAAGCTGCTCATTCTCCGCATTGCACTTTATTTCGCCATATTTTTTACGTCCGTATTCAATAGTTTTACGCAGATTTTCGGAAACAGCTTCACCGTCAAAATACTTATCAAAGTAATTCTCAGCAAGAGCATTTATTTCACGCAGCTTTTCACCGCCCTTTTCTTCCGTTTCCGCAAGATCTGTACCAAGCTCGGCGGCGGCAATTTCGTTCAGCGACGGAATATCATCGTGGGGCTTTTTAAGCAGCTCACGGACATAGCACCGTGCCTCTTCATCGGAATAATTCTGTCCGAAAATGTGAAGTCCCTTTGGTATAAGCGAGCTGTTAAGTCTGTAAAGCTCCGATTCGAGTTCTTCCATATCCGCAGGCATATTCAACTTTTCCGCAAGTGCGGCAATATTCTGACGCACCTCACAGGCAGCGCTTTCCGAAAATGCAAGCTGATGATGATAATCGTCCAGCATTGCCGAAAGCTGTGCATATTCGCCGTAAAGTCCGCTTTGAATGAACACAGGCGGCTGGTATCCTACCAAAGCCGCATGAGAGCGCCGCTTTGCAATAGTCGCCTCCGAGGGATTGCCGCAGTAATAAAGGTAAAAATGAGGAATATCACCAATAAGCACATCGGGATAGCAAAGACCGCTCATGCCGGATTCCTTACCTTTGAGGAATTCAAGCGTTCCGTGAGTTCCAACGTGAATAACAGCGTCTGCTCTGAATTTATCGTGAAGATATTTGTAAAATGCAATATACTGATGATGCGGCGGAATTGATTTATCGTGATACAGCTTATCCCGGTCCTCATGAACACCTCTTGACGGCTGTATTCCCACAAGAACATTTCCGTACATCGCCGCAGGAATAAGAAAATCGCCATTTTCGTCCGTCATTATATCGCCGCTCGGCTCTCCCCATGCGTCAATGACCGTTTTTTTGTCAGGAAAACTGCCAAGAAATTTTTTATAGTCCGACAAAGGATATGTAAGCATTTTCTCGCTCTCAACATATTTTCCCGTGTTCACAAGTCCGCCGTTTATAAAGTCCGACATAAGCTTTTCTGCGGAAATATCCTCAGTATCATATCCGTTTTCTTTAAGCAGGGATAGCATCGCCGACACAGATTGGAAAGTATCAAGAAAAGCACCGCCGAAAACATTTGTCTCTCCCGGCGGATAATTATAGCAGATAATAGCCACCTTTTTCTGCGGATTTTTCTTTTGCCTTAGAGAAATATACTTTTCCGTACGCTGCGTTAAGACTTCAAGCCGCTCGTCAATTATTTGTATCTCATCTGTTGTAACATCAAATTCCTCATTGTAAACAGGCTCGGTCTTTGCGCCGACGGGCATTATCACAACCGCTCCGTCCTGCTCCGGCAGCATTACCGAAATAAGCGTTTCCGAAGGAGTATTGCCCTGTACAGACTCGTTCCACTCCCTTTCGGTGCGCCTTGACATAAAGAACGGGTGCAGATAGGGAACGTTAAGCTCTTTAAGCAGGTCTGTTCCTGCCGAAATATTGCCGCCCATAGGTCCTGCGCTAAGTCTGAATGACATAAAATTCAGTATTATCTCAGGCTTTTGTGGTAGAAATCCCGTCAAAAGCTTTTGCAGACTTCCGTCGGTAAGACTGTCCGAGCCGGAAACAGCAACAGGCAGGACATTGGCACTTTTTTGCATGCGCTCCATTATCACCGATACGGCGCCTGAATAGTCCATAGGATAAATGTGACCGTAATAAAGCAGCGCTATAACAGGCTTATTCGGGTCATAGGAAAAATCCTCCTTGAACTCGGCAAAGCTGCCGTAATACTTCATATCCTTTGGTCTGCATACCGCCGCAGCAGGCACTCCTCTCGGCTCGGAGGGCTTGGGCAGACGCTTTGCTCCGCCGTAATCGCGAAGTATAAGATACAGCATATTGAGAATGTTGGGATAATCCGCAACGTAAAAATACTTGCATATAAGCGAGTAGTTACGCATATCACGCATTTTCCCCGGCATTATCTTTCCCATTGCCTCAGCCATGGATTGCATTTTCTTCATTGCCGCCATATCAGGCTTCTTGCCGCCCGAGGACTTCATTGACTCTGCCGAAAAGCTGCCCAATTTCAGGTATTCCCTTGCGGAATTTCCGTATGGAATAATGTTGCCCTTACATTCTTCAAGTCCCTTGTAAACAGCTTTTACAATATCCACAGGACTTCCCATAAGGTCAACAAAAACCATGTCGGACGTTTTTATATCTGCAATAAGCCTATCGGTCTTTTCCTTGCTGTACTCCGTAACCGCATAGTATAATCGCAGGTCGAGTATATCAGGCTCAATGCGCGATATTTCCTTTGCCGCTTTCATCATACATTTTACGGACGGGGCAGATACGGTTATAAATGTAAATTTCATTGTTTCACCCTCTTTGCATAAAATACAGACGAATTGTCCTCGCTGTCCGAAAGAATTTCAGCGTCCACATTAAACACATTTTCAAGCTCGCCGTTATCAAACAGCTCCTGCGGACTGCCTATTGTATGTATTTTGCTGTCATTAAGCAATATAAGCTCGTCAGAATATCTTGCTGCATGGTTCATATCGTGCAGCACCATTACAACGGTTATGCCCTCCTCACGGTTAAGCGCCAAAACAAGCTCCATTATTTCAAGCTGGTGGGCAATATCAAGATATGTGGTCGGCTCGTCAAGCAGCATTATCTCGGGTTTCTGAGCAATTGCCATAGCTATTCTTGCACGCTGACGCTCTCCTCCGGAAAGCGCGTTTATCTTCCTGTTTTGTAGCCTTGTCATTCCCGTTCTTTCTATCGCCCATTCAACTATCCTTGTGTCCTCGCCGTTCGAGCCTGCCCACCATTTTTTGTGAGCGTATCTGCCGTATTCCACAAGCGTCTTTACTGTTATGTCGCTCATGCTTGTGTCGGTCTGACCCAAAACAGCCATTTTTTGTGCAACGAGCTTAGTGTTAGTACGAAAAATATCGTTTCCGTCAAGTAAAACTTTGCCGCTTTCGGGACGAAGATTACGGCTCATCGCCCGTATAAGCGTTGTTTTTCCGCAGCCGTTGGGACCTATTATGGAATATACTTTTCCTCTGTGTATATCAAGATTTATCCCGTCAAGTATGCGACGATTTTTATATCCTGCACACAGATCTTTTACCGATAATATCACCTTTTCCATAAGCGCCTACTTTCTCAGCAGATACAGGAAGAACGGAACTCCCAGCACCGCCATTACAATTCCCACAGGTATCTCCGTAGGACTGAGAACTGTCCTTGCAAATGTGTCGCTAAGCATCACGAGCGCCGCACCAAGAAACGCCGTTGCCGGAAACATTATACGGTAATTGTTGCCGAGAATAAGCCTTATGCTGTGAGGAACGATAAGTCCCACAAACCCAAGCAATCCCACAACACTTACCGCAGACGCCGCAAGCAGTGCCGCCAAAGCCGTGAACGCAAGCCTTGTAAGCTCAACATTCAGTCCCAAGCCTCTTGCAGTATCGTCTCCGAGCACCAGTATATTCAACTTGTCCGCAAACAAAACGGCAAGTATAAGTCCGCCAACAGTATACGTCAATATGGTCTGCACCTCTCC
>JBJEQM010000416.1:0-3973 GCA_051881755.1 Oscillospiraceae bacterium | reverse complement strand
ACCCTCACGAATGATTTTGCCGCTGTCATATGTGGACAGTATCTTTTCAAGAGACTCAGCCGCATTTTCAAGAGTACAAAGCATTGTCCCCGTCTCCACCTCGGGAATATCCTCCTCGGGATAATCCACCCACGCGCCCAGCTCACCGAGCAGATGCAGAAGCCCGTCGGAAACAGCCTTGATGCGCTTGAACAAAGCGCCGTCACGGAGCGCCGCAGCGCATTTGTGGCTTGCTCTGCCCTCCGCGGAAATAATATCCATAACGCTCTCGGCGCGGATAAGATCCATCTTGCCGTTGAGAAATGCACGCTTTGTAAATTCACCGGGCTGTGCAGGCTCCGCGCCGCATTTGTATATAAGCTGTAAAATACGGTTTGTGACATAAATTCCGCCGTGACAGGAAAGCTCCGCCACATTTTCCCCCGTATAAGACTTAGGCGCGCGGAAAACCGTCAGTACACAGTCGTCAAGCCGCTCGGAGCCGTCGCAAACATATCCGTATGCACAGGTATATCCGTCCATCTCGGATGGCGTCAGGGACGCGGACAGGGGCTTAAAAAGCCTGTCGCATACAGCAAAAGCGTCCTCTCCCGATATTCGTATGACCGATATACCTCCCGCACCGCGCGGAGTTGATATTGCGGCAATAGTAGACATAGTATTATCCTTTCAATAAAAAACGCCTGCAAAAAGCTGTTGGCTCAAGCAGGCGTCCAATTTTTTATGCAAAGAATTTTTCGCTTCTGCGAAAAGCAATTCTACGTTCAGATGTCGATCTTGCCGTAAAGGTCGCCCTGAATAAGGCTGTCCTCAGGCTTCGGCTTTTTGTATTCCTTCTCAAAGGACGTTTTCATCATATCAAGGGAACGGGGAGCGCCGCCGGAACGTCTGCGGTCGCCGCCGCGCTTGTTGTTATAACCGCCCTTGCCGCCCTCGCGCTTGGGACGGGGATTTGTGGGAGAAATAACGACCTTTCTGTAAGGCTCCTCGCCGATGCTCTTGGAGGTAACACCCTCGATATTTGCAACAGCAGAGTGGATAATTCTTCTTTCGTAGGGGTTCATAGGCTCCAGAGAGGAAGTCCTGCCGGTTCTGAGCACTGTCTTGGATATCTTCACCGCAAGGTCTTCAAGTATAGCCTTTCTCTTCTCGCGGTAGCCGCAGGAGTCAACGCTGATGCGGTAGTATTCCTTATCGCCGCGGTTAGCCGCCATAGAAGCAAGATACTGAACAGCGTCCAGAGTCTCGCCGCGTCTGCCAATGATAGTGCCGCTTGTGTCGCCAAGTATCTCGATAACAGCGCCGTCCTCGTTTTCCGTAATGGAAAGCTCCGTATCAAGACCCATATTTTTAAGTATACCCTTAATATATTCAGCGGCTATCTCCGCCTTTGTCTGCTCATATTCTGCCTCAACCTTTGCTTCTCCCTTGAGCTTGCCGAAAAGACCCTTCTTAGGCTCCTCAATAACATTGAAAGTGATCCTGCTTTCCTCAACACCGAACTCGCTTGCTGCCATAGCCTTAGCTTCCTCTATGGTCTTTGCCGTGAAAACCTGTTTCATTCCGATTGCTCCTTTCAATAAAGAAAAATTGATATATGAAAGCCGAACTGTCGGCTTTATTCCTTAATCATCGTCGTCGTCGGTATATTCATCGCCGTATTTTTCAGCCTGTCTGCGGCGCGCCTCTCTGATAAGCATACGCTCGTATTCTTTTTGCTTGGATTTTGAAAGCTTTACCTCGCCGCCGTCATCATCATCAGAAAGCTTTGCCTTGACCGTATTTCCGGAGGGAGCCTTTCCGCCGTTCTGAGCCGCCATCTGCTCGGCGACCATCTGCTGATAACGGTCCATGATACCCTTTTTCTTGCTGTTTTTACGCTTTGCCCTGTCTTTTTCCAGAAGCTTGCCCACATATTCGGGAGTATATATCTTATTGAGTACGATCTGCTGTACAAGACCGAAGAAAGAGGACATTGCCCAGTAGAAACCGATAGCAGCAGGGAAAGAGTACGCTATCCATACAGAGAAAATAGGCATGATATAGAGCATCATAGTCATGCTGCCGCCTGCCGGATTTGTGCCGCCGCTCATCTTTTTCTGTCTTATCTGAGAATAAACGGACATTATAAGCTGGAACAGACCTGACAGGATAGGTATAATGAACAGTATTACAGCCGCGGAATCCCATACCTCGGGATGAATTGACGGCGTAGCGCCCATATCCGCACCTAAAAGGGTATTGCTGAAGCCCTGAACAGCCTCCACCAGGTCGGGATAATCGCCGAAAGCTTCGGGCTGCTCCTTTACCGCCTGCAAAATATACAGCTCGGGACGGACGGAAAAGTGCTTCTCCGCACCGTAACTCATGTTTTTTACAATTTCCGTTACCTCGGTGATAACGTCCTTTTTAATGCGGAGGATATGGGTGATAGGACGGTAAACAACATCGAAAATACCGTAAAGTATAGGAAACTGGATAAACATTGGGAGACAGGAAGCCATGGGGTTTACGCCCTCTTCATTATAAAGCTGCATGGTGGCTTCCTGAACTTTTTCCTGATTGTTGCCGTATTGCTTCTTGATTTTCTCCAGCTTAGGCTGCATAGCCTGCATAGCCGCCGAGGATTTCTGCGTTTTGACGGATAAAGGGAACATTATTATCTTTGTTATCAAGGTAAAGATAATGATAGAAAACGCATAATTGTGACATATCTGATAAATAAGCCACATTATCCAGCCAAGAGGATATCCTATAATTTCACTGATTATTCCCATAAACTTCCTTTCCAAGCTGTAAAAACAGCTTCCGAGACGTAGATATATATTTAAGTATATTTTTATACACTATTTTCGTTATTATTTTTTCTCTTTTTCCTGCTTTTGAGGGTATAAAGGTAAAATTCATCGGGGACATGATCCACGCCCCCCAGACTGTAAGGATTGCAGCGCAGTATCCTCCACACCGCCAGAATAAGCCCCTTAACAGCACCGTGCTTTTCAAATGCCTCCATGGCATACGCCGAACAGGTCGGGTAATATTTACAGCACGCCGGCTTCAGCGGAGATATAAAACGCCTATAAAATTTTACCATCAGTAAAAATATATATTTCATATTACATAAAGTAAATATATTTTATTTACTATTTGTACTATTATTTTTATTAATACTATTTGTACTATTATTTTTTTGTCCGCCCCGATTATTTTTTCCAAAGCATTTCATCTCGGGAATGACCTTTTTCCGAAAAAAGCTGCTTATATCGGTGGACTTGCACTGTCCCGCAAAGGCGCGGGAGACTATAACAATGTCAAAGCCTTTGGGAAAGTCCGCCTCATTTTCTCTGTAAGCCTGCCTGATAATTCTTCTGCAGCGGCTTCTGACAACAGCGTTGCCTGTTTTTTTGCCGGTAGAGATACCCAGCTTGTTGATACCCGAGCCGTTCCTGCGGAAATAAACAACGCAGGCTCTGCCGCAGACAAATTTACCTTTTTTGAACAAGGAGAGAAAATCCTTGTTGTCTTTCATTCTTACAGTATTGATCATAAAAAAACCCTTAAAGAAAAAGACCACAAAACTGTGGTCTTATGTTAAGGATAAACCGACGCAGCGGCTTATCCTTAAAGCTCTGTACGCGCGCAAAAAGGCAGGACTGCTCAGAAAGCAGCTCCGACCGAAAAATCAGTAGGAAAGTCTTGCTCTGCCTCTTGCACGTCTTCTGGACAGTACCTTACGACCGTTTCTGGTAGACATTCTCTTCATGAAGCCGTGTTCTTTTTTTCTGTGGAGCTTCTTAGGCTGATAAGTTCTTTTCATGATTTCTCCTCCTTTATATAAACATATAACGTTTGTGCCGTAAAATAAGCAAAACGAAGCGTCAGGGCATAGATACCCCATCAATGTTATAGTATACTTCATTTAACATCAATATGTCAAGTGTTTTTTTATATTTTTCACGAAAAAGTCTTATTT
>JBJEQM010000415.1:0-16387 GCA_051881755.1 Oscillospiraceae bacterium | reverse complement strand
ATATTGGATTTCGGCGCAGATTTTTTTCCGTTTTTTATTGGTGTTTAGTATTAAAACGCAAATATCTTCCAATTTGCAAATGATTTTGAAATTATCAAACGGAAACTGCAACATAATATCTTCACCGCCGGTCACGGCGGTATTTTTTTGCCCATAGGTATACATTGTGCACCGATATTAATTATATATCTATATATTATCCATATTATATTGTTTATATTATATGTATATTGAATTATAATACATATGAACAATCATTCATATGATTAATTATCGGCGGCAAGGAGCGGTTTAATATGGATAAAGATAAGCTTATGTGCGATGAAGAATGTGTACACGACGACATTGTAAAAAAGGTGGAGGCTACTCTCCCCGACGAGGAGATACTGTACGATGTTGCGGAGCTTTTCAAGGTGTTCGGGGACTCCACAAGGGTGCGTATCATCTGCGCGCTGTTTGAGAGCGAGATGTGCGTCTGCGATATTGCGGCGGTGCTGAACATGACTCAGTCGGCAATATCACACCAGCTGCGTGTGCTTAAACAGGCGCGCTTGGTAAAATACCGCCGCAGCGGAAAGACGGTGTACTACTCCCTTGCGGACGACCATATACAGAATATTTTCAATCAGGCGTTCGAGCACGTTATGGAGTGAGGTGTGCAAAATGGCAAGCTTCTGGGATAAATTTGCGCGGCTTTATGGTATTGCGGAAAGCGTTAATTATAAGGTATACGCCAAAATGTTGGGATACACCGTCTCGCTTGTACCCGAGGGTGCGGACGTACTTGACTGCGCCGCAGGAACGGGTGCATTATCTATCGCTGCGGCAAAAAATGCAAGGCATGTACTTTGCACGGATATGTCGGAAAAAATGCTTGATGTGGCACGTGAAAAATGCACCGCGCGGGATATATGCAACGTAAGCTTTGGGGAGCGCGATATATTTGCTCTGCCAGATAATGACGGCAGCTATGATATTGTAATTGCGGCAAATGTACTTCACCTTGTTGACGAGCCTGAGGCGGCTGTACGTGAATTGTACCGCGTTGTAAAGCCTGGCGGAAAGCTGCTGCTCCCCTGCTTTACAACACGTAGTCCCGATGGAGATACAATACCAATTGTAAAATTATACAAAAAATTTGGTTTTTCCCCAAAGACGGATTTCACCGCGGAAACCTATGCGGAAATGCTGAAAAACAGCGGCGTATGCGGCAGGATAAGGATAAAAAAGATAGACGGATTTATCCCCTGTGCCTATGCGGTAATAAATAAAAATGTATAATTGAGGTAGTTATTATGGAACTTATACTCAACGGACTTGATTGTCCGCACTGCGCGGAGAAAATACGCGCCGCCGTGGAAAATCACGGGGCGGTAAAAAGCGCGGAAATGAATTTTATGACAAAGCGTCTGAAAGCGGAGCTTGCGGAGGGCGCGGACAAAAACGCCGTATTCGACGAGCTTACGGTCATAATAAAGGGTATCGAGCCCGACGTGGAGCCTGCGCTGTACGGCGCGGAAAAAAGCGGCGGTATCGTTATGATACTGGAGGGACTGGACTGTCCCGAGTGCGCCGAGAAGATACGCGTCTTTGCGGAGAAAATGAACGGCGTTGAAAGCGTTTCCCTTAACTTTATGACAAAGCGGTTGGAGATACGTCTTGAGGATATGAGCGGCGCTTCCCGCGTCCGCGCGGCGGTGACGGGCTTCATCAACACCGTGGAGCCCGATGTAAAGATACTCTCCGAGGGCGAAAAGCTGAAAGCCAAGCCCGAATCCGATATACCAAAGCTTATGATAGTACGTCTTTGCGCGGCGGCGGTATTTTTTGTGCTGGGTATGATATTCCGCGAAAAGGCGTTTGCCCTGTGGCTGTTCCTGTCGGCATACATGATAATCGGTCTGGACGTTATACTCCGCGCGGTGAAAAATATCGCAAAAGGACGTCCCTTTGACGAGTATTTCCTTATGACAATCGCAAGTATGGGCGCGTTTTTCGTGGGTGAATATCCCGAGGGCGCGGCGGTAATGATACTGTATCAATTGGGAGAGACCTTCCAGAGCTATGCTGTACGGCGGTCGCGCAAAAGCATATCCGAGCTTATGGATATACGTCCCGACAGTGCGGACGTAAAGCGGGACGGAGCTGTAATCACCGTTTCGCCCGAGGAGGTCGCCGTTGGTGACATTATCGTTGTAAAGCCGGGCGAAAAAATACCGCTGGACTGCGTTATAACGTCGGGCGAATCCACGGCGGACACAGCCGCTCTCACGGGAGAGAGCGTACCGCGCAGTCTGCGCGTCGGCGACGAGGCGCTCAGCGGCTTTGTAAATCTCAGCGGACTTATTGAGGCTCGTGTCACAAAGGAATACGGTCAGTCCACGGCGGCGAAGATACTGGAGCTGGTGGAAAACTCCGCGGCGAAAAAGGCGAAAACGGAGAATTTTATCACTCGCTTTGCAAGAGTATACACCCCATGCGTCGTTATTGCGGCGGTGCTGCTGGCGGCTGTACCCATGATAATACAGGGCGGATTTTCCCGTGATTTTTTATACCGCGCTCTGTCGTTCCTTGTTGTATCATGTCCCTGCGCGCTGGTAATATCCGTGCCGCTGAGCTATTTCGGCGGTATCGGCGGAGCGTCCAAGCGGGGTATACTGGTCAAGGGCGGAGCCTGCTTCGAGCAGCTTTCCAAGTGCCGCACTGTTGTATTCGACAAGACAGGCACGCTCACCGACGGCACTTTCAAGGTAACGGAGGTATCCGCTGTTGACATGACGGAGCAGGAGCTTATCAGGCTTGCGGCGTGTGCCGAGAGCTGCTCCAATCACCCCGCTGCGGCGGCAATTGCGGAATACTGGGTCGGTGATATACCCGAGGGAATTTCCGCAGAGGAGGTCGCAGGCAAGGGCGTTAAGGCGGAATTTGAGGGCAAGGTGATACTGGCGGGCAACGTAAAGCTGATGAATGAAAACGGCATATCCGTGCCTATGTGCGACGGCGGCGGAACGTTGGTCTATATTGCCGCTGACGGAAAATACAGCGGCTATATCCGCATTTCAGACACGGTGAAGCCCGACTCACGGGCAGCTATCGAGCGGCTGAAAAAGTCGGGCATACGCACTGTCATGCTGACGGGCGACCGAAAGGAATCCGCCGAAGCGGCGGCAAAGTCTCTCGGCATTGACGAGTACCGCGCGGAACTGCTCCCCGACGGAAAGGTCACCTGCTTGGAGGAGATAATGGGCGGCGGCGTGACCGCATTCGTCGGGGACGGCATAAACGACGCTCCCGTTCTTACCCGTGCGGACGTTGGCATCGCCATGGGCGCTCTCGGCTCGGACGCTGCCATCGAAGCGGCGGACGTTGTGCTCATGACCGACGAGCCAACCAAGATTTGCGAGGCAATTTCTTTGTCAAAGCATACAGGCGGCATTGTAATGCAGAATATCATATTCGCCATTGGTGTAAAGCTGCTGATACTTGTGCTGACAGCGTTTGGTATAACGTCCATGTGGGCAGCGGTTTTCGGCGATGTTGGAGTTGCTTTCCTTGCGGTGCTTAATGCCATGAGGGCGAGGAACACGCGGAATATAAAGTAAGATAATACATTGAAAGGGGTGCTGCGTATGAAAACGATATACATTTCAGAAAATAAGCAAAATATAAAAACAAGGAGAAATGACAGTGGTTAATATTGAATTATTATCGGAAAGAAATTTCAACGCGCACTCACTTGACAATTATGTGAGGACGCAGGAGGTCAAAAGGGTCTACCGCAGGCAAGGCGAGGATTATATTCTTGTTGATATGCCTTACGTTGAGGACTGGACGCTTGAAGAAAAACGTCAAAAAGCCCAAGATATCAGCAGCAAGGATTATATTTCATATGTTGCCTTGGAAAATGGCAGCGTGGCAGGCTTTATCGGACTGAAAAAGCAGCTTATCGGTGAATACATGATACTGGACATGATGCACGTTTCAGCCTCCCACCGCGGACATGGACTTGGCAGGAAGCTTTTTGAGCTTGGCAAAGCAGAAGCGGCAAAGGCAGGCGCAAGGGCGCTGTACATCTCGGCGTGTTCATCCGAAGAAACAATTGCTTTTTACAAGGCTATGGGAGCGTTTGTTACCAAAGACACTATAAAGCAGCTTGCTGACGATGAACCTTATGACCTGCAAATGGTCTGCATTGTTTAAAAGTAATACTAATCTTTGACCGTTCTGTAGACAAAAACGGCAGATAGAATTGTGCCAATCTAGGAAAGCGACCGCAGCAAGGCTTGCCGCCTTGCAAGGAAGCTTGACGACGAGTGGCGCAATTATAGCTGTCGGATTTGTCTATAGGTTGGTCAAAGATTAGTATAAAATAAACACCAAAAAGCGTACCGCACCAAATAATGTGCGATACGCTTTTTGTGATTTTATACCAAAAGCAAAAATAGTGAACAGCAAGCACTTATCTCTCACTATTCACTATTCACTAAACAAATTATCCCCTGTTCTGTGTAGCAACAACGCTTTCTCCGCAGTATATCCTGCGAAGCTTGGGCTTTTCTATCTTGCCCGTGGGATTTCTCGGAATATCCGCAAAGATTATCTTATGCGGACGCTTATATCTGGGCAGACCGTTGCAAAATTCGGTTATTTCCTCCTCCGTACATGGGTGGTCGGGCTTCAGCTCGATTATTGCCGCCGCTATCTCGCCCAGCCGCTTATCGGGCAGACCGATAACGGCAACGTCCTTGACAGCGTCGTGACTGCGCAGAAAGTCCTCTATCTGTACGGGATAGAGATTTTCGCCGCCCGAGATGATAACGTCCTTTTTGCGGTCAACGAGGAAGATAAAGCCGTCCTCGTCCTCCTGCGCCATATCACCCGTATAAAGCCAGCCGTCCTTGAGCACCTCGTCTGTTGCCTTGGGGTCGTTGTAGTAGCAGGTCATTACGCCGGGACCCTTTACCGCAAGCTCGCCTACCTCGCCGCGCTTCACGATATTGCCCTGCTCGTCCACTATTTTGGTCTCCCAGCCGTAGCCTGCCTTGCCGATAGCGCCTACCTTATGTATATTCTCCACGCCCAGATGCACACAGCCGGGACCTATAGACTCGCTGAGTCCGTAATTTGTATCATACTGATGATGCGTGAAATATTTCTTCCAGCGCGTAATAAGGCTTGGGGGAACAGGCTGTGCGCCGATGTGCATGAGCCGCCACCGGTCAAGCTTGTAGTCATCAAGCTTTATATCGCCGCGGTCGATAGCGTCCAGTATATCCTGCGCCCATGGCACAAGCAGCCATACTATTGTACAGCCCTCCGTTGATACCGCGTCAAGTATGGTCTTGGGCTTTACGCCGCGCAGCAACACCGTCTTGCCGCCAACGAGGAACGAGCCGAACCAATGCATTTTCGCGCCAGTATGATACAGGGGCGGTATACACAGGAAAACGTCGTCCTTGGTCTGACCGTGGTGATTTTGCTCCACACGTGCGGAATGTACAAGGCTCATATGCTTATGGAGTATCGCCTTGGGGAAGCCTGTTGTGCCCGAGGAGAAATATATTGCGGCGTAGTCGTCGTCGGTGAGCTTGATATCGGGTGAAACGCTGGAGCAGTTTGCGGTGAGACGGTCGTAGTCCTCGGCAAAGGTGGGACAGTTTCCGCCCACATAAAACAGCAGCCTGTGCTTGCTGATATCCTCGGCGATCTCCTCTACGCGTCCGATAAACTCGGGGCCGAACACAAGCACGTCCGCCTCGGCAAGGTCAAGGCAATACTTTATCTCGTCCGAGGTATATCGGAAGTTCAGCGGCACCGCCAGCGCGCCCGTTTTCAGTATACCGAAATAAATCGGCAGCCATTCAAGGCAGTTCATCAGCAGTATTGCCACCTTGTCGCCCTTTTTCACGCCGCGGCTCAGCAGCAGATTGGCAAAGCGGTTTGCCTTTTCGTTGAACACGTTCCATGTTATCTCGCGGCGGTAATGGCAGAGGGTGTTTGGCTCGATAAGCTCGTACTCTTTCCATGTAACGCGGCGGTTTTCCTGTATATCGGGGTTTATCTCCACCAGCGCAATATCGTTTCCGAATTTGCGGCAGTTTTCTTCAAGTATTTCTGTAATTGGCATAATGACCTGTATTCTCCTTTAAAAAATGTCGTATAATGATATTATACCGTTTTAAAGGGCGGAAATCAATATCCGTATACAAAAACATTTTGTTCATATATTGTGCAATATGACCAGTTTAGTGAATAGTGAAGAGTGAATAATGAATAGTGAATAGTTTAAAGTACAAAAAACAGGACATTACATTTGCAACGCCCTGTTTTACTTTATTCTGAAAACTATGAACTGAATACTGAATACTAAAAACTGTTCACTATTCACTATTCACTATTCATTATTCTCTATTCACTAAATTACTCTGAAATGACCCACTTGCCGCCCTGTTTTTTCATTATAAAGCTGCAGTTTTCGCTGTCGGAGGTGATGTCGTTGTACACCGTAGTTTTCACCGTCACCGCGAATTTTTTGCCGCCGATGTCCTCGCGGGATACAAAGTCGGCGGAAATGCGGAAGTCCTCGCCGTAATCGTGTATATATTCCTCGCGCAGAGCTTCAAAGGCGCTCTCCGACAGCTTCTCGGAGCTGTCGGAAAAGCACTTTGTATAGTCGCTGTAAATACCATGCACCACCGCAGCGTAAACGCTGTTGACGGTCTTTATCTGTCCGCCCGTGTATATCGACACGAACAGCAGCGCGCCCAGAGCCACCACGGTAACAAGACAGAATATCATCGCCGCAAGCTTGCCTGCGGACAGCTTTTTACCCTCCATCAGTTGAGCACCGCGCCCTCTGCGGCAGAGGATACAAGCTTGGAGTATCTCTTAAGGTAGCCGCTGAGCTCTTTGGTCTTGGGTACAAAGCTTGCCATGCGGCGGTCGATCTCCTCCTGCGGTACTTCAAGGTTTATCTTGTTTGCGGGGATATCAATGGAGATAATGTCGCCGTCTTTGACAATACCGATGATACCGCCGTCAGCTGCCTCGGGGCATACATGACCGATAGCTGCGCCGCGTGTTGCGCCGCTGAAGCGTCCGTCGGTGATAAGTGCAACATCGCTGCCGAGACCCATTCCCATAATTGCGGAGGTGGGGTTGAGCATTTCTCTCATGCCGGGGCCGCCCTTGGGTCCCTCGTAGCGGATAACTACAACGTCGCCTGCCTTTATGCTGCCGCCTGTGATAGCAGCCATAGCTTCCTCCTCGCTGTCAAATACACGCGCAGGACCGCTGTGCGCCAGCATTTCGGGTGCTACCGCCGAGCGCTTTACAACGCAGGAGCCGGGAGCAAGGTTGCCGCGAAGTACAGCGATTCCACCTGTTTCGGAGTAGGGGTTCTCCACGGAGCGGATAACTTCATAGTCGCGTACGGGGCAGTTTGCGATATTCTCGCCCACTGTCTTGCCTGTGCAGGTCATGCAGTCAAGGTTGACAAGTCCTTTCTTGGAAAGCTCGTTCATAATAGCATAAACGCCGCCTGCTTCGTCCAGTTCCTCAACATAGTGGTGTCCTGCGGGAGCAAGGTGACAGAGGTTGGGGGTCTTGTCGCTGATGCTGTTGGCAATATCAAGGTTTATCTTGATGCCGCACTCACGGGCAATTGCGGGGAGGTGCAGCATACTGTTGGTGGAGCAGCCGATAGCCATATCCAGTGTAAGTGCGTTCTCGAACGCCTTTTCCGTCATAATATCACGGGGCTTGATGTCTTTCTTGATAAGCTCCATAATCTGCATACCTGCGTGCTTTGCCAGTTCGATACGGCGCGAATATACCGCAGGGATAGTGCCGTTGCCCTTAAGACCCATGCCAAGTACCTCGGTAAGGCAGTTCATGGAATTTGCAGTATACATTCCCGAGCAGGAGCCGCAGGTGGGACAGCCCTTGCACTCAAATTCTTCCAGTTCCTCGTCGTTTATCTTGCCTGCGGCGTACTGTCCTACCGCTTCGGATATGCTGGAGAAGCTGGTCTTTTGTCCCTTTACCCGTCCTGCAAGCATTGGGCCGCCGCTGACAAAGATAGAGGGTATATTCAGGCGCGCCGCCGCCATAAGCAGACCGGGCACGTTTTTATCGCAGTTGGGTACCATAACAAGACCGTCGAAGCCGTGTGCCAGAGCCATAGCTTCGGTGGAGTCAGCAATAAGGTCACGGGTAACGAGGGAATACTTCATTCCGCGGTGACCCATGGCAATACCGTCACAGACTGCGATAGCGGGGAAAACGATAGGCGTACCGCCTGCCATTGCAACGCCAAGCTTGACCGCGTCCACTATCTTGTCTATGTTCATGTGTCCCGGAACTATCTCGTTATAAGAGCTGACGATACCGATAAGGGGACGCTCCATTTCCTCCTTGGTAAGACCCAGCGCATGGAAAAGCGCACGGTGAGGCGCATTATTTGCGCCGCATTTGATTGAATCGCTGTACATTTTTTATACTTCCTTTCAATTAGTATCATGTATTTTATCTTAAAATATTGCCTGTATTTTTATGCCTGCTCTCCGAAGTACTTTTTATAATGTATAATATAATCGTAAGCGTGTTTTGTATATTTATCCACGTCAAAGGCGGCGCGGAAATCACTGTCCAAAGCGGAGAAGCGGTCGTCGGAGAGAACACCGAGGAAGTCGTCTATACCGCTGCCGCCCGACTTTATTCCGCTGTCGAAGTCCGCTTTCAGAGCGCGCTCAATAACGTCGGCGGCGCTGTCCATACCAACGGCGCGCAGACCGTTTGCCGCCGCCCCGATGAAGTCTCGTGAGGTATTGAAGAACGCCTGGGCGAAGCCGCCGTCCAGTATCTCGGCAGAGACGTACTCCGCGCAGTATATATTAAGGCAGGGCGTGGGCAGGTCGTTGATGACATGGCACATATCCGACCAGTCCGCCGCAAATTTGCCCTCTATCCACGATGTAACTGCGGCAAGGAGCTCCTCGGGCGGTATGCTTTCCAGCTCAGAATTTTTCAGACTTTTGTAGGTATCATGCTTTGCCATGAAGCTTTCGATATCGGTATCGCCGCCGTGAAAATAATCATATTTGCTCATAAGAGCCTCCTGCCGTCAATATCATTATCTGCCCCATTCAATATAAGTTTCCGCGGCGCGGTCGAGAATGGAAAACAGCTTTTTCTCAAGCGCCGTTCCCGCGACGCTCGGGTCATATTCAAGGAAGAGCATTTCATGCGCCCTTGCCGTACCGCCCGAAAAAGCGTAAGCGTATATTTTCTTGTTATGCTCGCTGAACTGCATACTGAACAGAAAGGACGGGCTTTCACAGCTTTTTGCTCCCGATGGGAGAGGACCGCCGCCCTCATAGCTTACCGCCTCATTAAATACAGTATCGTTTGGTCCGATAGCTATTACGGGCAGCTTGCCGTCATATTCCGTGTAATTCTCTGTGCTGTACGGTTCATACTGATATGACGGCTCCATTTCGCAATGGCTGTTGAATTCAATGAAATCTCCCGACAGCTCAAAGGAAAAAACCTTGTCGCCGAAGCTGCTTTCTGCCTTAAAATCGGGCTTTGGCGGAACGGACGCCGATTCAAGTATAGGATCTTTCGGCGCACTTTCCGCCGGTCTCGGAGCGGAAAAAGCCGACCTTGCTTCGGATAAAGCGCCGCTGCTTTCAACTATCTTTTCAACTGCCTTTGCCGCCTTTTCAAGCTTATCAAAAAAACTCATACTTTGCACATCCTTTCAATTAATTTTCCGTTGTAATTGAGCGCATTATGCTGTCTATCTGCGTTTCGCTCTCCGCAACATCTTCGGGCAGACCGTTGATACACACCCACACGAACAGGTCGGAATCGTCAAACTCCACAAGATATGTGTTGTACTGATTTTCCTCATACCCCTCGCGCTGTGCAGTGTAAAACTCGCTTGTTATATGTTTGCCGTTTTCCAACGTTTCCCGCGAAGATAACATTTTCACATTATTACGGTTTTGGAAAAGGCGGTAATTCTGTTCGATGAATACGGCTAAGGGCGTGGTATCATAAAGATAACCGCTGTCAAAAACGAACATACCAAGCTGCAGATCGTCGTCTCTGCATGAGAAATCAAGGTTATCCGTCTCCCGCACCTCCCAGCTGTCGGGCACAGTAAGCCATATGTCGTAGTCCCCCGCTTTGAGTATCTTGCTGCCTGCTTCGGTGTATATTGCATTATCATCGCGTGCGGCATTTCTCTCGTTTAAGTGAGAGAAAAGGTGGGTAAATACTATGCCTGCCGCGCCCAGAAGCACTATTACGGCTACGGCAATCCATATCTTTGCGCGCCGTGACATTATTCAGCCTTGCCGAGGAATGCCGCGCCGATGATGCCTGCGTCGTTGCCAAGCTGTGCAACGGTTATCTTGGTGTTTTTCTCCAACATTCTGGTGTATACTTCCTTTTGTACCAGCTCTATCATGGGCACCATGAGAGGGTCGCCCTCGTTGCAGACGCCGCCGCCGATGCAGAGTATATCGGGCTGGAAGATGTTTATTACGTTGGTGATGCCTGCCGCAAGATACTTGATATACTTGTCGACCACTTCCCTGCCTGCCTTGTCTCCCGCGCGCATAGCCTCGAATGCGTGACGCGCGGACACCTTGCCGTCGTTCTTCTCATACTCGGCAAGTATGCTGTCGGGATTTTCGGCAATTGCAGCCTTTGTCATATTGATAAGTCCCGTTGCGGAGGAATATACCTCAAAGCAGCCTTTTCTTCCGCAGGTGCACTGAGGGCCGTCCACGGAGATGACCATGTGACCTATCTCGGTGCCCGCAAGGTTTCTGCCTGTGAATATTTTTCCGTCGATAATAACGCCTGCGCCTACTCCTGTGCCGAGGGTGATGCATACCGCGTCTGTGGAGCCCTTTGCCGCGCCCGCAGCAAACTCGCCGTATGCTGCCGCGTTTGCATCGTTGGCAACGTAAACGGGCTTATTGATATGCTCCTGTATGTACTTTCTGATAGGCACGTCCTTGAAGCCAAGGTTGTTGGAGTAAGGTATAGTGCCGTTGACATTGTCCGCGATACCGGGAGTGCCTATGCCTATCCACTCAATATCGTCGATCGATATGCCCGCATTTTTGCAAGCCTCAATGCTGACAGCAGCCATATCGTCCGCTATCTCCTTTGCAGGACGGGGACATTTTGTCTTTGTGGTTGCCTTGGCGATTATCTCGTAATTTTCGTTGACAACGCCTGCCTTGATGTTTGTTCCTCCAAGGTCGATTCCAATGTAATACTTCATATTTTTTCCTCCGTTTCGGGGCAGCCGCCCGATACGATATTGCGCAGCCATATCCCCTTTTTTATCAATATAAACCAATTATGACCTTTATAATATCCATCGCCTGACAGAGAAATATATTTAGTCTATCCTTGCAAGTATAGCCTGACAGCCGTCCTTTGCATTTATGGTATATTCTCCGCAGCCTGCGGGAATAAATGCGGTCTCGCCCTTGTTAAGGGTTATGTCGGTGCCTGCGCAGGATATAACGGCTGTGCCCTCAAGGTTGAGTATGCACTCAAATGAGGTATCGTCCGCAGTGCGCTTGGCGGAGCGTTCTATATCAAGCTTGTATACGGTAAAGTATTCGCACTTGGAGAGAAGTCTGCTTGTGCAGCCGTTTTCGGTGACCGCGGGAGTTACGGGATAAGGCTCTGCGGGACAGAGCTTTGTAACGTCCAGCGCCTTTTCGATGTGGAGAGGACGGGTCTTGCCGTCGGCCCCCACTCTGCCGTAGTCGTAAACACGGTATGTAGTGTTGGAGTTCTGCTGTATCTCGGCGATAAGTATACCCTTGCCGATAGCGTGGAGAGTACCTGCCTTGATAAAGAAAACGTCGCCCTTTTTGACGGGCACTGCGTTGGTTATCTCAAGGAGAGTGTTATCCTGTATGCGGCGAGCAAATTCCTCCTTGGTGACCTCGGACTTGAAGCCGTAAAGGAGGGTCGCGCCCGGGTCGCAGTCCACGATATACCACATCTCGGTCTTGCCGTATTCGCCCTCAACGCGCTGAGCGTACTCGTTATCGGGGTGTACCTGAACGGAAAGGTTGTCCTTGGCGTCGATAAGCTTTATAAGCACGGGGAAGCTTTCAAAACGGGCGCAGTTTGTGCCCAGAACAGACTTGCCCTCTTTTTCGATATATTCGGCAAGAGTCATGCCTGCGGCGTCGCCGTTGGCGATGACGGAATTGCCGTCCTTATGGCAGGAAAGCTCCCAGCTTTCGGCTACCTTGTCGTAATCGCATTTTTTGCCGTAATCGTCGCGGAGTCTTGTGCCGCCCCAGAGATAGTCCTTAAAGGCGGGATCTAATTTAAGCGGATACATAAGCGCACTTCCTCTGTATATTATTATTGATAGGGCGGATCACCGCCACATACTATTATATAATATTTATTTGGTGATGTCAACCGCAGTAAAGGGATTTAACACATGAAAAATCCGAACTCTTTACGGAGTTCGGATCAGCCAATTAATATACAGCTATTCTCGTCAGAGCGCTTTCAGCAGCTCCGCGATTTTTTTCCGTGTCGCAAGGCCGTCGGAAAAAGCGGTAGCGCCGCCTGCGGCTGTGCCAAGCTTCAAGGCGTATTCGTAATCTCCCTCCGACAAGCCTGCCGTAAAGCCTGCCAACATTGAGTCGCCCGCACCCACCGAGTTTTTCACCTCTCCGCTGCAAACGCCGCAGCGGTGCATTCTGCCAAACTCGTCGATAAGCATAGCGCCGTCCCCTGCCATTGAGACAAGCACGTTCACCGCGCCCATCTCCCGAAGTTTCCTTGCATATTTTTCAATATCCTCATCGGTTTTCAGCTCAGTGCCGAACATCTCCCCAAGCTCAAAATTGTTAGGCTTTACCAGAAAAGGCTTATACTTTAGCACATTCAGCAGCAGGTCTTTTGTGGCGTCGACCACTGTTTTTATATTTCTGCCCGAGAGCCTTTCAAGTATCCGCTGATAAATATTCGATGGAAGCGAAGAAGGTATACTTCCCGCCAAAATCAGCGTATCACCGTCCGTCAGGCAGTCCAGCTTTTCAAACAGAGCCGCAACAGCCTTATCGTCAATGTCGGGTCCCTGACCGTTCAGCTCGGTCTCCTCCGCCGATTTTATCTTTACATTTATACGGGAATTGCCCTTTTCAAGGTGCACAAAATCCGTATCTATCCCCATGTCGGCGAGACCCTTTTCAATAGCCTCGCCCGTAAAGCCTGCTGTAAATCCAAGCGCTCTGGAAGCGATACCAAGCTCCCTCAGCACGATAGAAACGTTGATCCCCTTGCCTCCGAAATACATTTCTTCCCTTGCGGAACGGTTTGTAGCGCCAAGCCTCATTTCGCCCGTATGAACAACATAGTCGATTGCCGGATTGAACGTTACCGTATAGACCACGTTATATTGCCTCCTTTATATTTGCTTTTGAAGAGTATCTTTATCCTGCGGATCATGAAATAATATCATATATAAATTGACGTATGGAAAGTATCGCAGCGATCCTGCTGACATAACGCAACAGTAAATTCGTGTCAGATAAAAACGCGCCGAACAGCCTTACCAATAAAAGTGCAGGCAAAAAATCTCCCGTGATAAATAACGGGAGATCTAATCGGTAATATTACGCCGCCTGACTTGCCAGATATTCCTTTATATCACTTTTCAGACCGATAAATATTCCTGCCAGATCGGGGTCAAAGTGACTGCCCGAAAGCTCGCCGATAAGGTCGAACGCCTCGTCCAGACCCATTGCCTCTTTGTAGCAGCGCTTTGATATGAGCGCGTCGAAAACGTCGGCGATCGCCATTATCCTTGCGCACAGCGGTATGCTCTCTCCTGCAAGAGCGGCGGAATATCCCGTGCCGTCCCACTTTTCATGGTGATACTGCGCCACCTGCGCCGCAATATCAACATATTCCCGCTCCTCAACGCTGCCCAGCGCCTGACGGACGATACGTCCGCCCTCGGCGGCGTGATTTTTTATCTCGTCGTATTCCTCGGGGGTAAGCTTGCCGGGCTTGAAAAGTATGCTGTCGGGAACGGATATTTTGCCTATATCATGCAGCGGCGCCGCCTTGACCAGCAGGTCGATGTAGCTGTCGGTGAGCTGCAGGGGGTGCAGACCCGCCTTTTGCGCCGCCTTGGCAAGCATTTCCACATACTTGCTTGTGCGTATAACATGGCTGCCCGTGTCGCCGTCGCGGCTTTCAATGAGGGTCGCCATGCCCATTATGGTGTTGTTTTGTATTCTCAGCAGCTTTTCATCATGCTCGCGGAGAGCGTCGGTCTTGCGCTTTACCTCGTCCTCCAGCTCGTTTTTGCTGCTGCTGAGTCTGTAAGTCATCTTCACGCAAAGGAAGCAGCAGGATACCATGGATATAATGATGCCTGCCACGCAGATTATCTGCGTTATGCTCGATATCTCCATTATATGATCCATACGTTCGCGCGCTTCCGCCATTTCCTCGTCGGTCAGCGCTTTAAGGTCGTCCAGACTGCTGTTGACCTTAACAACAAACGGGGAAAGTATATCCGATACATAATAAAACGCGGTGGTGCGGCTGCCCTCGTCGCTGAACTCGATGGCTACCTCGGCATTTTGCAGATAGCTGTAAAAATTGGAGTATACCTTGTGATACAGCTGCTCGCGCTTGTCGCCCTTCATGCGTGTTCCCAGCTCGGAAAGCTCCATTCGTATCTTGGCGGCAACGTCGGACGCCTGTATGGCGTAGCTTTCCATTTTTTCCGCATCGTCGGAGATAACATGAAGCGACACCAATATCTGATGGCGATAAAGCAGACCGCTTATGTCGGACATATAGCTTCGGTTCACCTGATGAGTCTCGGTTATTTCGGTATAGCCGTCCATAAGCCTGTTCATATTGTAATTCAGGATAAACTCGCCGATAACGCCTACAATTCCTGCTATCAGAACGGTTATAAGTATCCTGACAGGTATTGCTTTGCTTGAGCCTGACAATTGTTTCACCTCGTTAATACATACCCTTATTATTTCTGCTGTTCGGATTTGACCGCCTCGATACCGTGTACCATATCGTCCAGCAGCTGCTGGAGCGGAATGTTATCCGTATTTCCGCCGGCGATGGTCGTACCAAATATATATGTGGGAGTCCAGAAGGTATCCGCCACATTCTGTATATAGCCGTACTCCGACTGCTCGCCAAGAGCGGCGATGGCGGGAGAAGCCTTTACATCTGGAGAAGCCGCCGAGTTTATGTTTGACGGACCCTCTCCGCGCATCTGAAAGCGCAGGGTCTGATTTTCCTCGTTTGTTATCCATTGAGCAAGCCGCATTGCCCACTCTGCATTTTCCGAATATGCGTTTACGCCCAGAAGCTTGTATCCTGCGAAGCTGCACATCTGTATGCTTTGTCCCGCGGCGGTATATTCGGGCAGCTTTGCAGCCGCGTAGTTATCGCCGAAAGCCTCCTGCACGAAGTGAGCGTTCCATGTGCCGTTTATGCCTGCGATTATGGTGCCGTCTGCGATGCCTGCCTTAAATTCTTCATCGGCGCCGCTTGCAAAGCCCTTATGCTTGGCGATCTTCAGCATAGCCTCCGCCACATCTATACCTTTTATGGGCGTATCCACCGAGTTCCAGTCGCAGACGTTTGAGGAGCCGTCCTCTTTCATTTCAACGTTAAGTCCCGCGCCCTTGAAAAATGAGTATATATACCAGCCGCTGGAAAGATCCATTGATACCTTTTTTCCGTTTGCGGAGGCAATATCCAGCATACGGTCAAAGCTGCGGATATCCTCCTCGGAGAAGTAGGCTTTGTTGTAATACAAGAAATAACCGTTGCTTGCGGTGGCGGGATATGCGTACAGCGCGCCGTTCCGCTCCGCACATCTTACGGCTCCCGAGCTCTCGCCGCCGTTTTCGGCGATTATACTGTCGGCATCTATAGTTATCTCATGAAGCGCGCCTGCTCTGTAAAGGTCGTCGAACTGGTCGGCGGCAAAGCAGAATACGTCCGCGGCGGCGGCAGGGTCTGCAAGAACGGTCTCCTTGCAGGTTATCTCGCTTTCCTCGCTGATGGTGATATTGAACTGCGCCTCGCCCGAGTAATGCTCTCTGAAGCTTTCCACGGTCTTACGCAGAAATTCCGAGTCCTCTCCCGAGCCCCATATGGACAGATCTACCACAGGCAGCTCATTTTTCCCACAGCCCGAAAGAAGTGTGCAGCACAAAAATACGGCAGCCGAAGCCGCAGCTATAAAACGTTTTATTCCCAACATTATCTGTCCGCCTCCGATTTTGTTTTATCCTTTATGTCAATACACAATAACGTATAAAGTGTATATAAA
>JBJEQM010000414.1:0-3987 GCA_051881755.1 Oscillospiraceae bacterium | reverse complement strand
GCACCTGACCGATGTTCATACGGGAAGGTACGCCCAGAGGGTTAAGAACGATATCGAGAGGTGTACCGTCGGGCAGGAAAGGCATATCCTCGGATTTGAGTATTCTGGATACAACACCCTTGTTACCGTGACGACCCGCCATTTTATCACCGACGGATATCTTTCTCTTCTGTGCGATATAGCAGCGTACCAGCATGCTTACGCCGGGAGAAAGCTCGTCGCAGTTTTCTCTTGTGAATACCTTAACGTCAACGATAACGCCCGCCTCGCCGTGAGGTACTTTAAGGGAGTTGTCGCGGACTTCTCTTGCCTTTTCACCGAAGATAGCGCGGAGCAGTCTTTCCTCGGCGGTAAGCTCGGTCTCGCCCTTAGGCGTAACCTTACCTACCAGTATATCGCCGGAACGAACTTCCGCACCGATACGGATGATACCGCGGTCGTCAAGGTCTTTCAGAGCGTCCTCGCCCACATTGGGGATATCGCGTGTTATCTCCTCGGGGCCAAGCTTGGTATCTCTTGCTTCTATTTCGTATTCTTCAATGTGGATAGAGGTGTACATATCCTCGCGGACAACGCGCTCGTTAAGGAGAACGGCGTCCTCGTAGTTGTAGCCCTCCCATGTCATAAAGCCGATAAGCGCGTTCTTACCGATGGATATTTCACCGTTGCAGGTAGCGGGACCGTCGGCAAGCACCTGACCAACGTGTACCTCCTCGCCCTTGTCAACGATAGGACGCTGATTTACGCAGGTACCCTGGTTGGAGCGCTTGAACTTGATAAGCTTATACTGATGAGTTGCGCCTGTGCCGTCCTTGATAACGACCTCGTCGGCGGAAACTCTTTCAACAACGCCGTCGTGCTTGGAGATAACGCATACGCCCGAGTCAACGGCAGCCTTATACTCCATACCTGTGCCGACGATAGGAGCCTCTGTTTTAAGGAGAGGAACAGCCTGTCGCTGCATGTTGGAGCCCATGAGGGCACGGTTTGCGTCGTCGTTTTCAAGGAAAGGAATGGAAGCGGTAGCGATGGAAACGACCATCTTAGGAGAAACGTCCATGTAGTCGATGCGTTCTCTCTCGCATTCCAAAATCTGGTCGCGGTAACGTGCATTAACGATAGGTCTTGCAAACTTGCCGTCCTCGGTAAGAGGCTCGTTAGCCTGTGCGACTGTATAATTATCTTCAACGTCGGCGGTCATGTAAACTACCTCGTCGGTAACAACGCCCGTAGCCTTGTCTACCTTTCTGTAGGGAGCCTCGATGAAGCCGTATTCGTTTATCCTTGCGAATGATGCAAGGTAGGAGATAAGTCCGATGTTAGGACCTTCAGGAGTTTCGATAGGACACATTCTTCCGTAGTGGGAGTAGTGAACGTCACGAACCTCGAATCCGGCACGGTCACGGGAGAGACCGCCGGGACCCAGAGCCGACAGACGGCGCTTATGCGTAAGCTCCGCAAGGGGGTTTGTCTGATCCATGAACTGGGAAAGAGGGGAGGATCCGAAAAATTCCTTGATAGCGGCTGTGATAGGTCTGATATTTATAAGTGACTGTGGCGTGATGGTCTCCATATCCTGCGCCTGAATGTTCATTCTTTCGCGGATAACTCTCTCCATACGCGCAAAGCCTATTCTGAACTGGTTCTGGAGCAGCTCGCCTACGGAGCGGATACGTCTGTTGCCCAGATGGTCGATATCGTCAACAAGACCAACGCCCTCGCAGAGGTTGAGGAAGTAGCTTACCGTAGCATAAATATCGTCAAGGATAATGTGCTTGGGAACAAGCTCGTCAACGCGGCTTTTTACCATTTCCTCAAGCTCGTCCTTGTCTGCGGCATTTTCAAGGATATCCTTGAGTACCTTGAAGGATACCTTTTCGTTTATGCCGTACTGTGCAGGGTCGAAGTCAACATAGGGAGCCATGTCCACCATGCCGTTGCCTATGACCTTAACGCGTCTTTCCTCGGTGCGGTGAGTGGTCTCGCCAGTGGGAGATGTGTAGGACTCCTTGTGCTCGACGTTGAGCCATACCTCGGAAACGCCTGCCTGCTCGATCTCCAGAGCCTTTTCGTATCTGATGAGGTCGCCTGCTTCTGCAATTATTTCGCCTGTAAGAGGATTTGCCACGGGCTCCGCAAGGCGGTGTCCGGAAATTCTGGAAGCAACGCCCAGCTTCTTGTTATATTTATATCTTCCGAAACGGGAGAGGTCGTATCTCTTGGCGTCGAAGAAGAGCGCGTTGAGATGAGCCACAGCGCTGTCGACTGTGGGGGGCTCGCCCGGACGGAGCTTTTTGTATACTTCAAGGAGAGCTTCCTCGGTGTTCTTGGTGGCGTCCTTCTGGAGGATAGTCTGATTAAGACGCTCGTCTGTGCCGAACATCTCCTCGATCTCGGGGTCGGTGCCGCAGCCGAGTGCTCTTATAAATGTTGTAAGGGGGATCTTTCTGTTTTTGTCTATGCGAACGTATATAACGTCGTTGGAGTCCATTTCATATTCCAGCCATGCGCCTCTGTTGGGGATAACGGTGGATTTGAACAGATCCTTACCGGTTTTGTCCTTTTCAACGGCATAGTAAACGCCGGGGGAACGGACGAGCTGGGAAACGATAACACGCTCTGCGCCGTTGATAACAAAGGTGCCGCTGTCGGTCATGAGCGGGAAATCGCCCATAAATACTTCGTTTTCCTTAACGTCTCCGGTTTCCTTGTTCCAGAGAGTAGCCTTGACTCTCAGGGGAGCGGCGTAGGTAACGTCGCGCTCTTTACACTCCGCAACCGTGTATTTGGGAGTATCGTCAATTCTGTAATCAATAAAATTCAGCACAAGGTTGCCGTTGTAATCCGTTATAGCGGATACGTCGCGGAAAACCTCTTTAAGTCCCTCCTCCAGAAACCATTTGTAGGAATTTTTCTGCACCTCGATAAGGTTTGGCATCTGAAGAACTTCGTTGATCTTACCGAAGCTCATTCGCGTAGTTTTACCGAGCTGTACCGGCTTGACATTCACCATAGGCGGGGTCCCTCCTTAATATAATACGGGAATAACATAGCTTTCGCAAAAATTTCTTTTTTGCAAAAAACTGTTGCATTTTATGCCGAAGTGTGATATACTATCCATAATGGAAGAAAAAACGGGCATAAAAATACATTATGATACAGTATATTATTATACAATATTTAAATCATTTTGTCAAGCGGCTTTTTCAAATTTGCTTATAATTGTAAGTTGTATATAAATCGGCGTTTTTTATAACGCCTTTTTTAGTCAGAAATCAGCAACAGGAGGTTTGGGTAATGGGAAATTCGGAACAAAGACAGGACGGCTGCTACGGCGAGGACGGCGAGTTTTATCCCGGCAATACAAAGCGCTATGAGGACCTTTATCCCAAGCGTCCGGATATAAATTATACCACTACCGCCTACCCCGGAGCAAACCCTCCTGCGGAGGTGAAAAACGACGATGTCCCTGAGGGGTACACGGGCGCTACAAAATACTGCAAGTTCTGCGGCAAAAAGATACCCGAGCAGGCTGTGATATGTACTCACTGCGGCTGTCAGGTGGAGGAGATAAAGCAGCAGAGCCAGCCCACACCCGTCATTGTAAACAACAACGTAAACGCGGTCAACCATAATGTAAATGTCAGCGGACGGATGCGCAACAAGTGGGTAGCCTTTTTCCTCTGCCTGTTCTTCGGCGAGCTGGGCGTGCACAAGTTTTACGAGGGCAAGGTGGGCATGGGTTTCCTGTATATGTTCACATTGGGTCTTTTCGGCATCGGCTGGCTGGTGGACTTGATAGTCCTGCTCTGCAAGCCTAATCCGTACAGTGTTTGATACAGAGGGTGATATAGTTGCAGATAAGGTACTCTAAGCAGGCTGTCAAGGATATAAAGAGACTTCCAAAAGATATGGCGAGACTTGTTAAATCGGCTATTGAGGGATTGTTAGAAAATCCACCGATAGGAGATATAAAAACCCTACAAG
>JBJEQM010000413.1:0-3997 GCA_051881755.1 Oscillospiraceae bacterium | reverse complement strand
GGCTCCGTTTTCGGGCGTTTCGATAGTAATTTTCACTGCGCACCTCCGTCAAAAACAGACCTTGCAGAGTGCTCCTCCGCAAGGCCATGTATGTATTACATATTTATAACAAAATTTACTGTACCAAAGGAGAAGCATACGGGGATAACGTAAGCGCCGCCTATCTCGTCGAGAGTAAGCTCGTTATAGTACGCCTGAGGCTCCAGCTTCAGCTCGATGCCGTCCTCATTGGATACGTTTACGGCAAACAGACCGTTATGAAGGTTCAGGAACTCGCTTATGCACGCCTGAGCATATTCATCGTTGTCGGTAAGCTTTTCATTGGCAAAGCGGGAAGCAAACTCCACCGATGTGAAATCGTCAGCGTCGATAACGGTAATAGCGGAAAGTCCGCCCGAAATACGCTGACCGATACAGCTTGAAATAGTCTCGTTGCCGATGACCTGAGCGTCCAGCGGAGTAAAATCGTCGCCGATGAAGCGGATAAGATTTTTAAACAGCAGGGAAAGATATCCCGTAAAATATTTTACATTTTCGCTCTCGCCGAACTTATAGAAGTTAGCGATAAGATTTTTTGCGTGCTCCGAATCGGTATCGTAGAAGTCCGCGTCGGAGATGCCGTTTTCCTTTTTATATGATGTCAGAGCGGATTCAAACTGGGAATTGGTCATATAACCGTTGTCGACCAGCGCCTGACCCAGAAGCAGATGACCGCTGGGCTGAGTCTTGAACAGCTCCTCGACCTGCTCTCTTGTAACATATCCCATTTCAACCATAAGGTCGCCGATACGCTTATCGACGCGCTGCTGTTCAGCGTGTACCTTATCCACCTGCTCTGCGGTCATAAGACCTGCATTGATAGCGAGAACGCCAAGCTTGAGGCGGGTAGTTTTCTGCTGCTGCATAGCGTCGCTGAGGTGTTCGGGCGATACCAGACCCTTATTTAAAAGGTAATTTCCGAAAAATTGCGTGAACATTCCTATTTCCTCCCTGCTCAGTTTTTGATCTTCTCGAGAATTTTAATAACGAGATTCTCGGCAACGGGCTTCTGGATAAAATCAAAAGCGCCGTTTTCGATAGCCTCCTTCAGATTGCCCTGTGTACCGATGGAGGAAGCCATGACCACCTTAGCGGAGGGATTGAGGGAAATGATATCCTTAAGCGCTTCAACGCCGGTTTTCTTAGGCATAACGATATCCATAAAAACAACATCGGGCATATATTCCGCATATTTCACAACGGCCTGCTCGCCGTCAACAGCCTCCTCGATAACAGCACCCTGCTTTTCGAGAATATTGCGCATCTGCTTTCTTACAAGAACGGAATCGTCGCAGACGAGGACCTTCAGTTCGCTTGACATAAAAAACACCTCTTCTAAAATATATTCTGCGGCACAGACAAAAAGCTGCTTTCCAAGGAAAGCAGCCGCGCCGCATACCTATTGATGTTATTATACTATATTTCGCCTATATTTTCAATAGCATTTCTAAAGCATTTTTTTATAGATATTTTGTATACATTACACAATCTTTTCCTATGAATGTATAGCTTTTTATATATTTGAGTAAAATCCTTGATTTTATGCCGTTTCGACGGCAATTGACAAAATTTTCTTTTGGTGTTATAATATATCATATACAAAATATGGGAGACCCGACGATCTCCGACGAAAGGGAGCATACAAAATGGAATTTGATCGTGAAAAACTTCTTGACGCACTGCGCGGCAAAAATGTAAAGGTAGACGACACCGTAAACAGATTTGTGGGAAATACGGCGTTATTTATAAAATTTATAGTCAGCTTCGCCCTGGAGGACAGAATGCCCGCCATATACGAAGCCTACGAAAGCGGCGACAACGATAAGCTTATTATGACCGTGCATAAGCTCAAAGGCGTTGCAGGCAACCTGGGTATCATGGAGATATACGAGACCGCCGAAAAAGCCATAGCGATACTGCGCTCGGGCAGCCGCGACGGCGTTTACGACCTGCTCAAGCGGCTGGAAGTCCTCTGCGCGGACATATCCGAAACGGTAAAAAGCAATATCCCCGAGGACTTTGATCCCAACAGGGACATTGAAGTATGACGCTTTATTATGTATGTTATTACACAGGCGTATATTCTGCGCCTGTATTTTTATCGAAAGCATTGACACCATATATAACACCATGGTATAATATATAGGGGGATAAATCATGTCGAGATGAAATAAACTATTGCAAAGGATATGCACATTATCAACCGACCTGCGGTTTGACGAGCTGCGTAAGGTGCTTGAAAGCTATGGTTATGAAATGTATTCTCCCAAAGGCGGGAGCAGTCATTATACATTCCGCAAGCACGGCTGTAACCCCATCACTATCCCCAAGCATGAACCCATTAAGAAAGTATATGTGGAAATGGTAAAAGATATTGTAGAAAGTGAGGCTGATAATGATGAAAACGCTGAATGATTATATGAAGCTCCCCTACAAGCTGGAAATAGTCCCCGATACCGAAGAGGGCGGTTTTATCGCTTCCTATCCCGACCTTCCGGGCTGTATATCCTGCGGCGATACAGTCGAATCAGCCGCCGCCAATGCGCTGGACGCCAAAAAAGCATGGCTGGAAGCCGCAATTGAGGACGGTATCGATATACGCCAGCCGAACAGCAGCGAAAGCTATTCCGGACAGTTCAAGCTTCGCCTGCCAAAAAGTCTGCACAAACAGCTTGCCGAGGACGCCAAGCGTGACGGTATAAGCATGAATCAGTACTGCATCTACCTGCTCTCACAAAACAACTCCCTCCACGCACATAAATATAGCAAGACACAAAAATAGACTGACAAAAGGAGACGAGGGCAAAGCTTGGCAGGATCTTTTTGTGGATTGCTATAGTATAAACAACAGCGCCGACTGCACCAAATGCAGCCGGCGTTTATTATTCATCGATCTGACTTGTATAGCTGTAATCCTCCTCGGGAGAATCGTCCACGGGCACATCATTCTGACCGCCAAGCAGCTTGCTTTCGGGCGAGGTGAAAATGCACACCGCCTTGCACTTGTTCTTGATAATGACGTTGCGGCAGTTTCCGCCGTATTCGCCGTCCAGAGTCCACGGCAGGTCGTCGTCGGAGTGACACTCAACATATCCCGTTTTAAAATAGTAGAAGTATTCCGACTCATTATCTCTGGTAAGCAGCGCATTGATCGTCGCCTGAAGCTCCGCAAGGCTCTTTGGCATACGGATAAACAATCCCTCGAAAACGCCGTCGTTAAGCAGCACGTTTTTACCGCTGAGACCCTTTAAGCCGCCCACGGAATTGGAGTTGCATATCATGCCGAAAATAAAATCGTCCTCGATAACAACATCGTCGTAGCTTATCTTGACATGGTAAGATTTTGTATTGCTCAGCCGCTTTAACCGCAGACCCTCCACGATATAAGCAAGGCTGCCGAAAACGTTTTTCATCTGCTGGGGAGTTTCATAGCTGACATCGGTAAAAGCGCCGAAGCCTGCCACATAGGTGAAATACTCGTCGTTGAACGCGCCGATATCCACCTCCGCCTTTTCGCCGCTGATTATCTTCAGCGCCGCCTTGACCATATTTTTCGGTATGCCGAGACTGGAGGCAAAATCATTCATTGTGCCCGCGGGGATATATCCCAGAGGTATCTTTCTGTCGGTCTCCATAATGCCCTTGATGGTCTCGTTGAGAGTACCGTCTCCGCCGCTGGTGACGATAACGTCAAAATCGCCGCTTCGCGACAGCACCGTCTGATATGCGTCCAGCTTTGACTGAGTAGGGTGAACGGTGACCTCGTAGCCGTTGCGTGTAAAAATATCCACAATATCAAACAGGTGATATCTTATCTGACCCTTTCCCGAAAGGGGATTGTAAATAAAAAGAAGCTTTTCCATAAAACACTCCTTATTTTTATATGCTTATATTACGGCAGCACAGCGCAAAACCGTTACGGTCTGCGGTGATATGATCGGTATCCGATTATATACGG
>JBJEQM010000412.1:0-16537 GCA_051881755.1 Oscillospiraceae bacterium | reverse complement strand
TGTACAGCTTGCCGCCGTCCTCGGTCAGCTCGTTTACTATGGCATGAGTATAAATGCCCACCATAAGCTCGCCGTAGGGCGTGCCGTAATGGCAATGCTGCTTTTTCTCACTGTCCATGATAAGGTTGGACGAAGCCGTTCCGCTGCGGCAGATGGACGCAATCTTGTTGCCGTAGCATCTCACCTCGGTCGTGGAGCCGTCAAAGCCCGTTGCGTCGGATTCGGCATAGGATATGCGGAAGCCGCCGCCCTTCAATGTCTCAAATTCTGCCTCGGTTATCAGCTCGGTCTCGTTTTTATTGCGGTCGTCGGACTGTATGCTTTTTAATGTAACAAGAACATTCTTTTTCATTTTTTTACTTCCTTATATTATTCGCAGATAAGCTCCTCCATAGATACTCCCGTCACGGTACCGTTTATCTCCTCACCGAGGAACGCTCTTGCGTTTTCCGTGAAAAGGGCAGTGCTGTCGGAGCAGTAAAACTCGTTCCTGCCGCGCTCCTCGCGGTCGGTGAGCATATCCCTGCCTGTAAGAAATGCGCAGGCGTAATTCGCCGCGGCGCTGCCAGAGGATATAAGCTCCACGCCCTCTCCCATATAATCGCGGATAGCCTCCGTCAGCATGGGATAATGTGTACAGCCCAATATCAGCGTATCCACGCCCTCTTTTTTCACGGGTGCAAGATACTGCTCCACCACAAGCTTTGTGACGGGATTATCCCGCGAAGTAAAGCCGTTCTCCACCAGCGGTACAAACAGCGGACAGGGATTGCCGATGACCGTCACGTCCGAGCGGATAGTGCGTATAGCCTTGCCGTACGCTCCCGATTTTATGGTCGCCGCCGTGCCGATAACGCCTATTTTTCCGTTGCGGGTCTTGGAACACGCCGTCTGCACCGTAGGCAGCAGCACGCCTGTAAAGGGTATATCCCCCGCCAGCTTTTTGCTCACCCCGAAAACCGAGGATACCGTTCCGCAGGCGGCGATTATCATTTTGACATCATGCTTTTTTATAAGCGCAATATCCTGCTCGGCGTACTTCAGGATAGTTTCCTTGCTGCGTGTGCCGTAAGGAATACGGGCGGTGTCGCCGAAATATACTATATTTTCGTTTGGCATAAGGCGGTTAAGCTCCTTAACGCAGGTCAGACCGCCTATGCCCGAATCAAAAACTCCGATAGCGGAATTGTTCATACCGTGTATCCTTTCATCTCATCAATCGTCAAGGCAAAGGGTGATAAGCCTGTCAAGCAGCTCGGGCTGCGAAATGCCGAGGTGCTCCATAAGCTTTGGGTACATACTTATAGGCGTGAAGCCCGGCAGCGTGTTTATCTCGTTGAGTATGACCGTGCCGTCCTCCTTGAGGAAGAAGTCTATTCTGGAAAGACCGCGGCACTCCATGGCGCGGAACGCTTTGAGGGCGGTCTCGCGTATCTCCTTTGAAGCCTCCGCAGGGATATCCGCAGGTATGGACAGGGACGATGTGCCTAAAATGTATTTTGCCTCGTAATCGTAAAAATCATTGCAGGAATTTATCTCGCCCACGTCCGAAGCGAATATGTTTTTATCGCCGAACACCGCACATTCAAGCTCTCTGCCCTTGATATATTCCTCGATAATCACCTTGGAATCGTGAGCAAACGCCAGCTTCACCGCGTCGCGGAGCTCCTCGAAGGAATCCGCCCTGTTTACGCCCACGGAGGAGCCGCTGTTTGCAGGCTTGACAAAGAGCGGATAATCCAGCTCGGCGGCGATATTTTCGCATATCTCGTCCAGCTTGTTCAGCTGATCGGACGTAACGGAGCGCCAGCGTGCCATACGGACGCCGTTGGCTTCAAGTATGGTATGGGTTATGGCTTTATCCATGCACGCCGCAGAGGACAGGCAGCCGCATCCAACGTATGGTATGCCCGACATTTCCAGCAGACCCTGTATACGTCCGTCCTCGCCGTTTCTGCCGTGAAGAGCGGGAAATACCACATCTATCTTGGCGATGGAGTATGTACCGTCAAGTATCTTCACGATACCCTTGTACATGGGGTCGGGCAGTATGACCGCAGGAACGCAGTCGGGATTGGCGTCCCAGTTGCCGCCCGCAATAAGGTTAACGTCGCCGGGATAAAAGAGCCAGCGTCCTTTTTTGGTAATGCCGATGGGAATGACCTCGTATTTGTCCGAGGGTATGGCGTTTATAATATTTGTGGCGGATATGAGCGAAATATCATGCTCGTTTGATACTCCGCCGAAAAGTACGGCGACCTTTATTTTTGACATTTGAAATTCCTCCGATATGATTCTCTGTTCCGTCGGAACAGCTGCGCAAAAGCAATATATTTAATTATATCACAATATCACAGTCTCTGCAATATTTTTTTGATAATTTGCCGCCGTAATTTACGGGAAAAATATTGCAGAGACGCATATTGTATGTCCCTGCGGGCGCGTTACTGCACTATATCAACATAATCCGCCGCCGCATAGCCCGTCAGACCGTTGTAATTCACCACATACCAGTTGCCTGTCTGACCGAGAACGGTAAGGGACGCGCCGTTCGGCATGGAGGCTATGATCTGCGCGCTTGTGGACGGGAACTGCCGCAGATTAAGGTTTGAGCCGTCCGTGACCACAACTCCGCTTCTTGCGGGAGTTGCTTCAACAAAGGGTATGCCGAAATAATCGCACAATGACTCCACAAGATTTACCGCGATAGCGTGGGTGTTGTCCTTTATCCATTCCGCGTCCTGAGCGTTATCGTGATAGCCCAGCTCCGCAAGGACAGCCACCGCCCTTGTCTGCGTGACCTCGCCAAGCGACGTGGTGGGCAGGATATTTACCTTTGAGGGCGTGGGGTAGATATTTTTCAGGTTGTTGGATATAATGGTGGCAAGCTTTTCGCTCTGGGCGGAATAGGGCGAATAATAGATGTCGATACCCGTCAGCTTGCCTGCGAACTCCCCTCCCCCCGCGTTGGAGTGTAGGGCAAGATGCACGTCGTAATAATTGGCGTTGGACTCGTTAATGGCGGCACGCACGCCCAAGTCGGGATTGTTGCGCACATAGGTTATGCCCGAGGAACGCAGATAGGGCTCCATTTCGTCCGCGATAAGGTTCATTTGCAGCTCCTCGTTGCCGCCGTTTATGTAGGGGTTCCACTCCTGTGTGGACGGGCTTAAATATACTTTTGGCATAATAAATTCTCCGTTTCTCCGCTGTGCGGTCAAAATATACAATACATTTATATGCGGCGAAACAAAGAAAAAAACCGGACTGCCGAAATTTTACGGCAGCCCGATGAAATTATTCCATAAACTTTTCTATTTTGTACTTTTTGTATGCGGCTTCGTTCTTTTCAAAGGTCTGAGCCTCCACCCAGCTGTCTATCATGGCGTCGAACTCGTCGCCCTTTAGAGCGTATCTTGCGGACAGCTCGTTGTCGGCATAGTATTCCTCGTCGGCAAAGAGGTCAAGCTTTGTTACAACATAGTAAACCTCGTCCTCCTCAACGATAACAACGTCGCCGTCCTTGACAGTGCCGTCGAACACCTTGCTGATGACCGCTTCGGAGGGAGAATAGCCGTCCTTGGAAATGACGGTGGTGTTATCGGGAAGCTCCTCATCGGTATCCTCGGTGTCGGCAGCGGTATCTTCCGTTGTCTCGGCGGCTGCCTGCTGAAGCGCCTCGTAATAATCGTTATATTCCTTGAGAAGCACGTTGAAGTCCTCTCCGTTCTCAGCGCGCTCTACATAATCCTTTGCCATTTCCATTATCTCGTCTTTGCCCTCGGATTTCAGCAGGTTGCCCTCGCCGTCCTTAAGCTCCATCTTGATATAATTGATACGGGCGTTGTTATCGGTAAGATATGCCTTTACATCGCTTTCGGATATCTCATTCTCGCCGCCCTCGCCGTAGAAATGCTCGAACAGCAGCGACTGCTTCTGTGAGTTAAGGCTGATGAGTATTTGTGAATTTTCGCTTATGCCGATGTCCTCATACATACTGCCGTAGCTTTCCCAGAAGGAATCCATGTAAACGGTTATCTTTTCCTTTTCGTTATCCTGAAAGGACAGACCCAGCTCGTCGAACTTGCTTTCAACGGCGGCATACTCGCGGATAGACTCGGTAGCCTTGTCGTTTATCCAGTCGCGGACAGCCTTTCCCTCTATGACCTTGTCCGTGAAAGCGGTGGTGGTAGTTTCGGCTGCGTCCGTGGAAGCGGTCGTTGTTTCGTCAGTTTCCTCGGGGTCAACGTAGTACATCGCCTCGTAGAAAGCGTCCATCTGCATGGAGATGAATACGCCTGCGGGTATCTTTGCGCCGTCGATAACGGCAGCGTAGGAAATATCGTCTCCCACCAGATTATTGCTGCATGAAGCAAGGGAAAGCACCATTGCCGAGCAAAGCAGGCAGGATGACAGCTTTTTCGATATAGACATTTTTGTGACCATTTTCCCGTGTGATAAACGTATCGGGAAAATGTCCTCCTTTCCTGTTGTTTTACATTATAAAGTCCAAATGACCGTGATACAGCCGATATGGCTGTATTTGTATCAACTAAATACATTAAATTATAACATATATTACGGCATATGTCCAGTATTTTTTCAAAAAAAATTGCGGTTTTTCCGTTATGGGAAAATATGTGCGGAATATCATTAAAAATATGGTTGCAAAACACCAAGATAAATGATATAATGTACAGAGAAAAAAATTACGGAAAGAGAGATAGTTATGGACTTTTCAAAGCTTAATTTCGGCGTGGACGGCGACAGCATCACAGCCGGCAGCCAGTGGTCATGGCACGTTTTCAACACTCTCGGCATGGCGACTCACCACAACGTTGCGGTGGGCAGCGCCGTTTGGTACAAGCGCACCATCACCTGCTCCGCGGGCACGGTGACAACGCAGGACTATGACGCTCCCGATTTTGCGGGCATAAGCGACGGCTGGGAGCCGACGGAGGACTTGACGGAGCTGCAAAAGCGCGCCAATAACTGCGCCGTTGTACATATCCAGCGCTTTATCTCGGAGGTAAACAGCGGCGAGCAGCCCGTCCCCGACGTTTTTGCTTTCGCCATGGGCACCAATGACGAGATAGATCGTCTCGGCGACGCCGACACGGCTCTGACGGGCAAGGAGCTTGACGGCAACGAGCATATCAACCTTTTCACCGAGGCAGGAGCAATGCGCTGGTGCATACAGCGTATCGCGGAGGAATATCCCAAGGCGCGCATTTTCGTGCTGACTCCCTTACAGACGGCAAATCCCGAGCACAACGCAAAGATCGAGAAGCAGATACGGGATATAATGATAAAGGTGGCGGGCGGCATGAGCGTACAGCTTATCGACTGCTTCCACAACTGCGGTATCTGCGAGAAATTCGAGGTCATAGGCGGTCAGGGCAGGTATCTCCGCGACGGTCTGCACCCCGCCGAGGAGGGTCAGGCTCTGGAGGGCGCGTTTGCGGCTAAGGAGATACGGAACAATTTGTTTTAGTTTTTAGTGAATAGTGAATAGTGACGTAATACGCTCATTGTTCACTATTTTTTATGGCATACATTTACATTGAAATATTGCATCGTTTCTGCGTTGACTTTGGTCATATCCGATGATATAATAATGTGTACACAAACGGAGGCGCAATAATATGGATAACTGTGAAAGGCTGAAATACAATATATTCGGCGCAAAACTGCATTACGGCAGAATATCGCCGTCTGCGGGACATATTGCCGAAATATTTTATATTGCAGAGCATACGGATGACCTTGAATTCATTGAAAAAGAAGCGCTGCAAATGTTAATGCAGACGGGATTCTCATGCTTTCATTTTTACGGAAAGAAAAAGGAAGCGTGGTGTTCAGCATTTAATGAGGTCAGCCGAAAGCTTAACGCAGGAGAAGAAAGCACCGCCCCATTGTACGTTTATGAGAATTTATGCCAATTTGCAGCCGAGCTCGAAAGAATAAAGTATATAAAGCCTTTCGTGCCCTGCGATTATTATTTGATATATGATGACCAAACGATTTACGAAGATATAAAAAAAGAATTGCAGCTTGAATATAAAATATAAGTATATCGAAAAAATAAGTCAATACCCTGTAAGTCCAATATAATGTTGAAAGGGGCAAAAATGAACAGGAATTTATCGGAAAGCTGTTACGATTTATTTTTTGCAAGGAATAAATCGGCATATGAGGAAAAAATCAAAGAGATAGCTGCGTCGGGTGCCGACAATATAAGGAAATTGATTTGTACGGTGGATTGGAAAGATATTGCGGATAATTACGGATTACGAGCGGGCGATGAAGCGATTTTAGCTGTATCATTAGCCTTGGAAAAGTGTTATTTGGGCAGAGAAATATATCGTACAAGACACAATGAGTTCGTTGTGCTGGAATTGTACGATGATTTTGAGGAGCGAATAAAGGAGTTTTATAAAGCTATAGAACAATGGCATGGGATATTGGCACCGAGCGTTTCAGCCTCTATCGGTATTATAAACGAACAATTATCATAGTCAGAGAAAACCGCTTGATTTTCACTAACCACTATTCACTATTCACTAATATCACTCAGGAGTGTCAAAATCACTAAAAAATTAAATTATAATAAGTTCTTATTAACAAAAAGCGCGGATAATATAAGGATTTTTTTAAAAACTCTTGACAAAAAAGAGATTTTTGTTTAAAATATGAGGTGTAGCCTGTATTGGTGGTGTTTTTTATGGCAGAATTGAATATATATGGCAATGAGCTTGAAAAACTATCCGATAATGAGCTGCTCTCTGTTGTGCACGCCGAACGAAACGGCAGAAGCGGCAGAGACGCCGTATCCGTACTTATATCGCGTTACCTTAAGCTGGTGCTGAAAAGAGCACACGCTCTTTCAGGCGATTATTCCGACGTGGAGGACCTTACTCAGGAGGGTCTGCTGGCTCTTTACAAGGCGATCGAAAGCTTTGACCCCTCACGGGGCGCAAGCTTCTCCGCTTTCGCAAACACTTGCGTGAGCAACCGCATAAAAACCGTTGCCGCGGGCTTTGCCAAGATAAACGACAGCCGCGTGACTTCCGACGATGACAGCGGCGATATCGCCGTTTCGGACGTTTCTCCCGAGAATATCTGTCTGGAAAAGGAGTCCTCGCGGAGCCTTAACAGCGTAATATCCTCCGTTCTCTCACCAAAGGAGATAAGGGTGTTCGGGCTTTATCTGGACGGTCTGTCCTACAGGGAGATAGCCGATAAGCTGGAAATTACCGAGAAATCCGTCGATAACGCCATGTTCCGCATAAGGAAAAAGCTTAGGGAGCTTGTAAAATAGTACGATACAATTTATATGGCCAAGTAGCTTAATGTTCAGAGCGTTGTTCTTTCAAACAAAGGTGTCGGTGCGAGTCCGTCCTCAGGTCCAATATTTTTTTAAGCGAGGGAAATCAAAATGTACGAAGACAAGACATTGGTATGCAAGGAATGTGGAGCAGAGTTCGTATTCACCGCCGGCGAACAGGAATTCTATGCCGAAAAGGGCTTTGTTAACGAGCCCCAGCGCTGCAAGCCCTGCAGAGACGCAAGAAAGAACAGCAACAAGACCGAAAGAGAAATGTTTGAAGCTACCTGCGCTTCCTGCGGAAAGGTTGCTAAGGTTCCTTTCAGACCCAGAGAAGACCGTCCTGTTTACTGCAGCGAGTGCTTCGCTAAGATGAAAGAGGAAGGCTGATCCGATAAAACAGCGTCCTTTCGCCGAAGAACATATCTTCGGCGATTTCTTTTTTATTGATAATAAATATATTGGCAGTTAATACATTGTCAACATTTAGTCCCCGATAATACATTATAATATATATAATAAACATTGCACATAATATAATTTTTTTATATTACTTGCACAAAAGTATCGTGCTTTAAGGGGGCAACTTATATGAGATCTGTGGGACGGAAAATAATGCGCTGCTCGGTGGCGCTGGTATGCGTATCGCTGCTGGTGCTGGGCATTTTTTCGGTCATCATGACCTACACCTCATCTTTAAATATAGTTGAAAGGGATATGCAGGAAATAGCCAAGCTGGCGGCTAAGCGCGTTGAGCTGGAGCTGACAGCATACAAGGAGGTCGCCGTCACTACCGGCAAGGACGAGGAATTTTCCGAGCTGTCCACCACCGATAACCGCAAGCAGAACATCGTTATGATGCAGGCAATGATATACGGTATGGAGTCGGGCAAATTCATCTCCAAGGACGGCTTCGATATGAGCGGAAAATCCTACGCCGACGAGGCTTTCTTCAAGGCGGCTATGGAGGGCGACTCCTATATATCTTCGCCGCGTCTGCGCAGCGACGGCTCGCTGGAAACTATCATCTCCGCCACTGTATGGGACGGCGGCGTTATCGGCAAGGCTAAGGTAGGCTGTGTATATTTTGTACCCCATGAGGAGTTCCTTATGGACATTGTACGCGATATAAAAATAAGCGAAAACAGCAGCGGCTATATCATCGACGCCGACGGAAACACCATCGCCGCCGTGGACAGCGAAAGAGTAAAAAGCGGCGAAAACATCACCGCTCTCGCTTTGGAGGACAGCCAATACGCCGAGCTTGCCGCCACACACGAAAAAATGCTTGCGGGCGAATCGGGCTTTGCGGATTACAAGCTGGGCGGCACCCGTATGTTTATGGGCTACTGCCCTATCGAGGGCACAGACGGCTGGTCCGTTGCAATAGAAGCTCCCGCGCTTGATTTTATATATGATTGCTACAAGAGCATTTTCTTTACCCTCGCTATACTTGTTGCGGCGGTCATCATCTCCGGCATCATATCCCTTGCTTTGGGCAAGGCTATCGGCAAGCCCATAAAGCTTTGCACGGAGCGTATCGAGAAGCTGGCGCAGGGCGACCTGACAAGTCCCGTTCCCGCCATAAAGGCAAAGGACGAAACGGGCAGGCTTTCCGACGCGGCTCAGACCGTTGTATCAAGTCTCAACAATATCATCGGCGATATGGGACGTCTGCTTGAAGCCATGGCGGACGGCAACTTCAACGTACATACTCATGATGGACAGGAGTATTATGTGGGCGATTACGAAAAGCTGCATAAATATGTCCGCGATATAAACCACAAGCTCAGCAGCACCATGGCACAGATAAACACCTCGGCGGATCAGGTATCCGCAAGCTCCGAGCAGGTCTCCGCAGGCTCGCAGGCGCTGGCTCAGGGCGCTGCACAGCAGGCGTCCTCCATTGATGAGCTTGCCGCCGCGGTAAACATCATATCCAATATGATAAACGCCAACGCCGACAGCGCCAATGCTGCAAGCGAAATGACCCAAACCGCCGGCAGCGAAATGGAAGCGGCTACCGCCGTAATGGGCGACCTTGTTTCCGCCATGAACAGGATAAGCGAATCCTCCGAGGAGACAAAGAAGATAATCCAGACCATTGAAGATATCGCTTTCCAGACCAACATTCTTGCGCTTAACGCGGCAGTCGAAGCCGCCAGAGCGGGCGAAGCGGGCAAGGGCTTTGCGGTCGTTGCCGACGAGGTAAGAAACCTTGCGGGCAAGAGCGCAGAGGCGGCGCAAAGCACCACGGCGCTTATCGAAAATACAGTTCTTGCAATCGAAAAGGGCACATCTCTTGCGGACAAGGCGGCTGAAAAGATGAACGCCGTTTCCGAGACGGCAGGACAGGTAACGGCAATAAACTCCAAGATATCCGACGCTTCAAAGGAAGCGGCAGACTATATCGTTAAGGTCACGGACGGCGTGGAGCAGATATCCGGCGTTGTACAGAACAATTCCGCCACAGCGGAGCAGTCTGCGGCGGCGTCCGAGGAACTTTCGGGTCAGGCTGCAATGCTGAAAGAGCTTATCGGCAGCTTTACTCTGCGGACGGAGGACATGGAATAATATTGGGGGCGGTCAAATCATTTTGTCCGCCCTTTTTGCGCTGTATTGCGTCGTTTGCAACCATCGGTTGACAAAATGTACGGCGTACTTTATAGAAAAATATACCGTGATAATGTATGATATATACAACGGAATTATCCGAAATATATTTCACAAGGAGATTTACTATGATACTGGCAGACAAAATTATCGCATTAAGAAAAAAGAACGGACTGTCACAGGAGGAACTGGCGGAGAAGCTTGGCGTATCGCGGCAGTCTATATCAAAATGGGAGGGCGCGCTTTCCACTCCCGACCTTGAACGTATCCTCGCCATGAGCAATATTTTCGGCGTAAGCACCGACTACCTGCTGAAGGACGAAATGTCCGAGGAGGAGTACACAGGCTCGGACGAGGGAAATATACGCCGCGTCTCCATGGAGGAGGCAAACAGCTTTCTTGCGGTCAAGGCACACACCGCAAAGCGTATCGCGGCAGGCACTATGCTTTGTATCACAGGCGCGGCAGGTCTTATATTTATGTGCGGTCTCTCCGAAGCAGGCATCGGGCTTTCGGAGGACTTCTGCGGAGCTGTCGGCATGATACTGCTGCTTATATTAGTGGCTGCGGCGGTGGCACTGTTTATATCAAGCGGCATGAAAACCAAGCCCTATGCCTACCTCGAAACCGATGATTTTGACGCGGAATACGGCGTCACGGGCATGGTAAAGGAGCGGCGCAAACAGTATGAATCCACATATACAAAGTACAATATAACAGGCGCGTGCCTTTGTGTTCTGTCAGCTGTGCCCCTTTGTGCGGGAACGTTCTCGGGGAATGATATGCTTGTCATTATAATGCTTTGTCTTACGCTGCTGCTTGCGGGCGTGGGCTGTATGCTCTTTATCGTGGCAGGTATCAACAACGAAAGCTTCCTCAAGCTGCTCCGCGAGGGCGAATACTCCCCCGAATACAAGGCAAAGCCCCACATTGCGTCCAAGGTCGGAACAATATACTGGCTTCTCACCACGGCAATATATCTTACAGTACTCTTTACAAACGACAACCGGAAGGAAAGCTGGATAATATGGGTGGCAGCAGGAATACTCTTCCCTATTGCCATAATTATATGCAGAATGATAGAGAACCGCAAGGTATGACTTGAAGTTATATATGCGATAAAAGTTTTGTATATCGACCGCACTTGACAAATTTTTATTTCGTGGTATACTTTAATTACATAGTATAAATGCTTTGACAGGAAGAAAAGCTTTACTACACGTTTCAGAGAGCCGCCGTTTGGTGCAAGGCGGTACGTCGGTTTTGCTATAACTCGTCCTTGAGCAGTCCGCTGAAGCTTTGCAGTAGGTGGGAACGGGTTCTCCCGTTACAGAGATATGTATTGGACGCTTTTTAGCCGAGATACAGTGAGGGCGGATTATTTATCCGAACAAGAGTGGTACCGTGGAAGTTTACAGCTTTCATCTCTTATGAGATGAAAGCTTTTTTTATTGCAGAAGGCAAAATGTTTCCGCCACAAGCGGAATACATACGAAAAAGATCACAAGTTTTTTTCAGCACAAGGAAGTCTGAGGGTCACAAGTCCGCAGAATACCTTGCGGACGCTTTCAATCGTTTTTCCTGAGTTTGACTCGACGCCTCACGCCAATTACAGTGAAAGGAATCTTATAATATGAAAAACGCAGAAAAATACACAAGAGGTTACTTTATGCCCCCCGTACCCTGCTATGACTGGGTAAAGAACGAATATATCAAGAAAGCCCCCGTATGGTGCTCCGTGGACCTGCGAGACGGCAATCAGGCGCTGGTCATCCCAATGTCGCTGGAGGAAAAGCTGGAATTTTGGGATAAGCTGGTCAAGGTAGGCTTCAAGGAGATCGAAATAGGCTTCCCTGCCGCTTCCGAGACGGAATATGAGTTCTGCCGCACACTTATCGAGAAAAATATGATACCCGACGACGTTACCATTCAGGTGCTGACACAGTCCCGCGAGCACATTATCGCCAAGACCTTTGAGGCGCTCCGCGGCTGCAAGAACGCCGTTGTACATCTGTATAACTCCACCTCCGTCGCACAGCGCGAGCAGGTGTTCAAGAAGTCCAAGGAAGAGATAATCGACATCGCCGTATCGGGCGCGAAGCTCTGCAAGGAGTACCGCAGCAAGACACCCGGAAACTTCCGCTTTGAATACTCCCCCGAAAGCTTCACGGGCACCGAGCCGGAATACGCTCTGGAAATATGCAACGCCGTTCTGGACGTATGGCAGCCTACTCCCGACGATAAGGTCATCATCAACCTGCCCGTTACCGTTGAGGAGAGCAGTCCTCACGTTTACGCTTGTCAGGTAGAGTATATGTGCAAATATCTCAACAACCGCGAAAATGTTATCGTATCACTCCACCCCCACAACGACCGCGGCTGCGCCGTTGCGGACTCCGAGCTTGGTATGCTGGCAGGCGCGGACAGAGTTGAGGGTACCCTGTTCGGCAACGGCGAGCGCACGGGCAACGTGGATATTATCACGCTGGCAATGAATATGTTCGCTCACGGCGTTGACCCCGAACTGGATCTCTCCAACCTGCCCGAAATTACCGAGGTATACGAGCGCGTTACACGTATGCACGTTTACGAGAGACAGCCCTACAGCGGCGCGCTGGTATTTGCGGCATTCTCCGGCTCACATCAGGACGCTATCGCAAAGGGCATGAAGTGGCGTGAGGAGAAAGACCCTGCACATTGGAATGTTCCCTATCTCGCCATCGACCCCAAGGACGTGGGCAGAGAGTACGAGGGCGATGTTATCCGCATCAACAGCCAGTCGGGCAAGGGCGGCATCGGCTACCTCATGGAGCAGAACTTCGGCATCAGTATGCCACCCAAAATGCGTGAGACCTTCGGTTACATGGTCAAGGGCGTTTCCGACCACGCTCACAAGGAGCTGCAGCCCGACGAGGTATACAATATATTCACGGAAAACTTTGTCAACAAGACCGACAAGTTCGAGGTCACCGAGGCTCACTTCAAGCAGGTGGACGGTATCACAGCCTACGTTACAATTTCCTGCGGCGGCAGGACTATCTCCCGCGAAGCTACGGGCAACGGACGTCTTGACGCGGTATCAAACGCTGTCAAGGACGCGCTGAACATAAGCTACACCATCAAGACCTACGAGGAGCACTCCCTTGAACAGGGCTCAAGCTCCAAGGCTGTATCGTATGTGGGCATTGAAGCAGGCGGCAAGATATACTGGGGCGCGGGAATCAACACGGATATCATTCTTTCTTCCATCAACGCTCTGGTTTCCGCTATCAACAACAGCGGCATGGTAAAATAATACAACTATTACAAACGCCGACGGCAAATACGCTGTCGGCGTTTTTATCAAAATATACCGTTTTTTTTCATAAAACTATACAAAATTCATACTTTTATACAATATTTATATTTTACCTGTTGATATATTTTGTATTTTATGATAAAATTAAACAAATAATCTGAAAGAGGTACTGATCATGAAATCAACTTCCAATCTTTCAAAACAGATATCCGAAAAGACCATACGGATACATTCTATCGCGATCTTCGCCGTATGTATCATTTTCGGTATAGTAAATTTTATCAATGGAACGATACTCACAGGTATACTGACTGTCGCTTGCGGAATCATCGTGCCCGTAACGGCTTTGCTTATTATGAAAAATGCCGCCAAAATGTCAAGGGGTATTTTTCTCACACAGGCAACCTCGATAATAATTATCGCCTTATCCGCCACAAAGGGCGAGCTTCACAGTATGTTCGCGCTGTTGGTGGCAAGCGTTGCCATCGCCGGACTTTACTACAGCGTGACAAATATCGTCATAAGCTGGGTACTTATTGATGTGGTGACTATCGGCGCTCTGTTCTTTAAGGATATTTTTTACAAGGACGTGGAAATAAATATCCTTATAAACGGTATCCTTGGCATTAACGTCGGTATCTTTATGATAAGGCTGCTCATAACCACCAGCATTGACAGTGCAGGCAAGATAGAAGCCGCTGCCGCCGAGACGGACGAGCTCCTCGGTCAGGTCAAGACCCGTATGGAAGAGACGGAGCTGCTGTCCGCAAAGCGCGACGAGGTAATGCAGAACGTATCGGAGATAGCCGAGCAGCTTAACAGCTCCTCCCACTCCATGCTGGATATTTCGGGCAGGCTCAGCTCCGCTTCCGAGGAGCAGTCCACCGCAATTTCCGATATTTACAGCAGCGTGGAAATGATAACAAGCAGTATGGAAAGCAGCATGGAGGCTGCCTCCAAAGCCGCTGCCGCCGCAGAAAAAAGCGCGGATATGCTTAATGAAAACAACGCAGATATGCACAAAATGGTTGAAGCCATGGGCGATATAAGCGAATCCTCCCGCAAGATAAGCACTATTATCCAGACCATCGAGGACATTTCTTTCCAGACCAACATTCTTGCGCTTAATGCAGCCGTCGAGGCAGCCCGCGCAGGCGAAGCAGGCAAGGGCTTTGCAGTTGTTGCCGACGAGGTGCGCAACCTTGCCAACCGCAGCGCGCAGGCAACCAAAAACACCACGGCGCTTATCAACGAATCCATACGCGCAGTCGAGACGGGCACAAGCTACGCCAGAACTGCCGCCGAGAAAATGGACAGCATAATCGAATTCTCCGCCGAGAGCAAAAATCACGCTCACGCTATCCAGCGCATGACAGAGGAGCAGCAAAGCTCCGTCGAGGTGCTCAGGCAGCGCATTTCCGAAATATCGGACGTTATCGCCAACAATTCCGCCACCGCCGAGGAGTGCAACGCTACCGCTCAGGGCGTTTCCGCGGAGGTAGAGAAGATGAACGCTATCGTATCGGCAAACGGCTGACAATTGATAATTACATATTAGCGGGGGCGCACAATGTGCGCCCCGGCTATTTTCTATCTGATATACACTAAAAAAGAGACCGCCGAAAATCGACGGTCTCTGTGCATTTTATTGCAGTATCAAGCTTACTTGAGCTCAACAGTTGCGCCTGCAGCTTCGAGCTTTGTCTTGATCTCTTCAGCGTCAGCCTTGGAAGCGCCTTCCTTGAGAGCCTTAGGAGCAGACTCAACGAGCTCCTTAGCTTCCTTAAGAGAAAGACCGCAGATGTCCTTAACAGCCTTGATAACGTCCATCTTCTTCTCACCGAAGGAAGCAAGAACAACGTCAAATTCTGTCTTTTCAGCAGCAGCAGGAGCAGCGCCTGCAGCAGGAGCAGCAGCAACTACTGCGGATACTCCGTACTTTTCCTGAACGCCCTCAACGAGTTCGTTGAGTTCAATGATTGTAAGGGAATCGATAAGATCTAAGATCTGAGTGATTTTCTCGGATGCCATAATAATAATCTCCTTTATAATTTTATTTCGCGCTTATGCGCATTTGAGTTTCTGCGGAACTGTTATGCCGCAATTTTTGTGTATCCCGGGATCAAGCAGTTTCCTCTGCCTTCTTGTCTGCAACTGCCTGTACGGTAGCAGCAAACTTCTGGAGAGGGGACTGGAGAGAACCGAGGAACTGTGCAAGAAGAACTTCCTTGGAAGGGATCTTGGAAAGAGCTGTAACGCCCTGTGCGTCGTAAAGCTCTGTGCCGATAAAGCCTGCCTTCATGTTGAAAGTGGACTTTTCGTCAGCGTTCTTGATGAACTCACCGAGGATTCTTGCGGGAGCTGTCTGGTCGTCGTCGGAAAGAGCGATAGCGGTAGTACCCTCGAGAACGTAATCAAGTCCGTCGATACCAACATTGTGGAGTGCGAAACGGAGCATGGAGTTCTTCTCAACGTAGTACTTAACGCCTGCTTCTCTCAGAGCCTTTCTAAGCTTGGTATCCTGCTCAACGGTGATACCCTTGTAATCAACGATAACGCCTGCAACAGCGTTTTTCAGCTGCTCGCTGATTGCTTCGACCTTAGCCTTCTTGGATTCGAGAATCTGTGCGCTTGGCATAATAAATTCACCTCCGAAATTGTTTTAAACGTTTTGTTCAGAACAATTGGCTATTCGGATTCAAAAAAAGAAAAACCTTTTCCGAAACGGAAAAGGGCAAAGTACCTTATATACTTCAGCGATCCTTTTCCTCGGCAGGATTTACGGCTTGCGCCACCTGCTGTCTTTAGAACACGATAGCTGTTGCTAAACAACGGATATATTATATCACGCTTATTTTATTTTGTCAAGGGTTTTTGCAAATTTTTTTACGTTATTTATTATATCATAGAGGCGGATTCCATATCCGCCCGATATTACGGTATAATGTACAAAGGGCGGATATAGGATCCGCCCTACAAAATTTTATATATTATGCCTTATCGTTAAGCTGCTTGGAGCACTCCTCGAACAGCTTGTCAACGCGGTCGGTATCTTTGACCTTTGTAAAGGCGCTGACAACGGGCACTATAATAAGTCCGAATATCATGGCGATAGCTCCTGCGTTGATGGGAGACGCCATATTCAGCGGAAGTGAAGCCGCCGCCTTTGTTGCTTCGGGGAAGAAGCCAAGGCTGAATATGAACATATGCACAACGGTGATGCCTACGCCCGAGATAAAGCTTGTCCATACAGCCGCGTTTGTGATTTTCTTGGAGAAAAGTCCGTACATAAAGGGCGC
>JBJEQM010000411.1:0-4012 GCA_051881755.1 Oscillospiraceae bacterium | reverse complement strand
CAGCGTTTCGGTGAGATGGAAGTTTGGGCGCTGGAGGCTTACGGCGCTGCTTACACGCTCCAGGAGATACTGACGGTCAAGTCCGACGATACCGTAGGACGCGTTAAGACCTACGAAGCTATCGTCAAGGGCAACAACGTTCCCAAGCCGGGCGTTCCCGAATCCTTTAAGGTTCTTATCAAGGAGCTCCAGTCTCTCTGTCTGGACGTTCGCGTTCTTGACGCCAACGGCGATGAGATCGACCTGAAGCAGTCCTTCGACGATGACGACGGTATGCCGCAGTATGTTGCAGACGCCGACGATATGGAGAGCGTTTACGAGGAAGGCTCTCTGGACGACGGCTTCAACATCGACGAGCATGAAGAGGACGACTACGATGATGATTTCGACGGCGACGACTCCGACGACGAGCTGGGCTTTGATGACGACGACGGCGGCGACGATCTGATCTAAAAATCATTTACGGAATTCACCTACTCTATATTTTAAAGGAGTGTTAGCTGTTGGAATTCAACACATTTGATTCTATAAAAATCGGTCTTGCCTCCCCCGAACAGATCAGAAGCTGGTCTCACGGCGTGGTTGAAAGACCCGAAACAATCAACTACAGAACTCAGAAGCCCGAGCGCGACGGTCTTTTCTGCGAAAGAATTTTCGGACCCTCAAAGGACTGGGAATGTCACTGCGGAAAGTATAAGAAAATTCGCTTTAAGGGCAAGGTCTGCGAGCGCTGCGGCGTTGAAGTAACGCGCGCCAAGGTGCGCCGCGAGCGTATGGGTCACATCGAGCTTGCCGCTCCCGTTTCCCATATATGGTACTTCAAGGGTACTCCCTCCCGTATCGGTCAGGTCATCGAAGTATCCCAGAAGAGACTTGAAGAGGTACTCTATTTTACAAAATATATCGTTGTAGACCCCGGCAACACGGAGCTTGTTAAAAAGCAGCTCCTGACCGAAAAGGAATACGCCGATATGCGCGAGAAGTACGAGGACGACTTCGTTGCCGAAATGGGCGCGGAGGCTATCAAGGAGCTTCTCGACGAATACAATCCCGACAGATATGATAACTATATAATGAAATATCTTTCCGACTTTGCGGCGGTAACAGACTTTACGGAGGATCAGATCAAGGATTATCTTGCAAAGCGTTATTATGTTATCGTTGATAATGCGGACAGCGAGGATTTCCGCCCGGGCGAAGTGATTTCCAGACTGACCTACAAGGAAGATGTCATGGCATACAACCGTCTCCGCGAGGACGATCATCTCTCCGTTATCACGGTGGAGACAGGCTCGCAGTATATTGAGCGTATCTTCTTTGACAAGGTGGGCGAAAAGAACACCGACGGTCAGTATGACGAGATAGCCAACAAGGATAACTGGGTAAACAACCTTGTATGGGTATCCAACGAGCTCAAGGCAGAGCTTTCCGAGCTGCCTCCCGGTCAGAAGAAGATAAAGCTGTTAAAGCGTCTGGAGATAATCGAGGCGTTCAGACTTTCCAGCAACAAGCCCTCATGGATGGTGCTGGACGTTGTGCCCGTTATCCCTCCCGATATCCGTCCTATGGTAATGCTGGACGGCGGACGTTATGCAACTTCCGACCTTAACGACCTGTACAGACGCGTTATCAACAGAAATAACCGTCTCAAAAAGATGCTGGAGCTTGAAGCCCCCGACATCATTATCAGAAACGAAAAGAGAATGCTTCAGGAAGCCGTTGACGCACTTATCGACAACGGCAGACACGGCAGACCCGTAACGGGTCCCAACAACCGTGCGCTGAAGTCCCTCTCCGATATGCTTAAGGGTAAGCAGGGACGTTTCCGTCAGAACCTCCTCGGTAAGCGTGTTGACTACTCCGGTCGTTCCGTTATCGTTGTAGGTCCTGAGCTGAAAATGTATCAGTGCGGTCTGCCTAAGGAAATGGCTCTGGAGCTGTTCAAGCCTTTCGTTATGAAGCGTCTTGTGGACACAAAGGTGGTAAACAACATCAAGTCCGCAAGAAAAATGGTTGACCGTGCTAAGAACGAAGTATGGGACGCGCTGGAAAATGTTATCAAGGATCACCCTGTTTTCCTGAACCGTGCTCCTACACTTCACAGACTTGGTATCCAGGCGTTCGAGCCTATCCTTGTTGAGGGCAGAGCTATCAAGCTTCACCCGCTGGTATGTACCGCGTTCAACGCCGACTTCGACGGCGACCAGATGGCTGTGCATCTTCCCCTTTCCGCAGAGGCTCAGGCGGAGGCAAGATTCCTTATGCTTGCCGCAAACAACCTCCTCAAGCCCTCCGACGGACGTCCTGTTGCAGTTCCTTCACAGGATATGGTGCTTGGTTCTTACTATCTTACCATGCAGAAGGACGGCGAAAAGGGCGAGGGCAAGATTTTCCGCGATGTCAACGAGGCTCTTATGGCGTATGACGCAAAGGTCATCTCCATTCACGCCGCTATCAAGGTAAGAATTTCCAAGGATATTGGTGGAAAGACAGTTTCCAAGCTTATCGACTGCACAGTGGGTCGTCTTATCTTCAACGAAAATATCCCTCAGAATCTGGGATATGTTGACAGAACCAACTCCGACAAGCAGTTTGACCTTGAAGTCGGCTTCCTTGTAAAGAAAAAGGAGCTGGGAGACATTATCGACCGCTGCATTCGTATCCACGGCACAACAGTTACTTCCGAGGTGCTTGACAAGATCAAGTCCCTGGGTTATAAATACTCCACAAAGGCAGCCCTCACCGTTGCTGTCTGCGACGCGCTCATTCCTCCCGAGAAGAAGGATATCGTTGCCGACGCCGACGCTCAGGTCGAGAAGATCAACAAGCTTTACAAGCGCGGCTTTATCTCCGCTTCCGAAAAATCCAAGCGCTTCATCAGCATTTGGAACAAGGCTACCGACGATCTTACAGCCTGCATCAAGGCGCACTACGACATCAAGAACAATCCTATCCACATGATGGCGGACTCCGGTGCCCGTGGTAGTATCAACCAGATCAGGCAGCTGGCAGGTATGCGTGGACTTATCGCCAACACGTCCGGTTCTACCATCGAGATGCCTATTCGTGCTAATTACCGTGAAGGTCTTAACATTCTGGAATACTTCATCTCCTCCCGAGGCGCCCGTAAGGGTCTGGCAGATACGGCTCTCCGTACGGCGGACTCCGGTTACCTGACACGTCGTCTTGTTGACGTTTCTCAGGACGTTATCATTCACGAGGAGGACTGCGGTACAGACGAGGGTATCGAGGTATTCGCTATCAAGAACGGCAACGAAGTTATCGAGAAATTCCAGGACAGACTGGTTGGCCGTTACCTGCTTGAAGACCTTTACGACCCCGCAACAGGCAGCCTTATTATGAGCCACAACAAGCTTATGACCGTTGCAGACGCTCAGAAGATCGTTGACAGCGGCATTGAAAAGGTAACTATCCGCTCCGTTCTTAACTGTAAAGCCAAGCACGGCGTATGCGCTAAGTGCTACGGCGCAAACCTTGCAAACAACAATCTTGTATGCGTGGGCGAGGCAGTCGGCGTAATCGCTGCTCAGTCCATCGGTGAGCCCGGTACGCAGCTTACAATGAGAACGTTCCATACGGGCGGTATCGCTTCCGCGGAGGATATCACACAGGGTCTTCCCCGTGTTGAAGAGCTTTTCGAGAGCAGACGTCCCAAGGGCGCGGCTATCATTGCCAAAGCAGGCGGCACAGTCCGCATGGAAGAGATCAAGAAGACCAGAAACGTTATCATCAAGGACGAGGAGACAGGCGAAGAAGAGTTCTATCCCGTACCTTACGGCTACAAGATCAAGGTTCGTCCCGGCGATGTTGTAACGGCAGGTCAGCCTTTGACTGAGGGCTCTATCAATCCCTCGGATATTCTTCAGGTCAACGGTCAGCACGCCGTTCAGAACTATATCATTACCGAAGTTCAGAAGGTTTACCGTCTGCAGGGTGTTGAGATCAACGATAAGCACATCGAGGTCATCGTTCGTCAGATGCTCCGCAAGGT
>JBJEQM010000410.1:0-4031 GCA_051881755.1 Oscillospiraceae bacterium | reverse complement strand
GCCGACGCGGAGAAGCCCGTTGCGGTCGCAGGCGTTATGGGCGGCGAATACAGCGGTATCATGGACGACACCGTGGACGTTGTTTTCGAGGCTGCCTGCTTTGACGGCGCGTCCGTACGCACCACCGCAAAGGCTCTTGGCATGAGAACGGACGCTTCCGCGCGCTTTGAAAAGGGTCTTGACCCGCAGAACGCATATCCTGCTATTATGAGAGCGTTCCAGCTTGTTGAGGAGCTTGGCTGCGGCGAGGTGGTCAACACCATTATAGACGCGGACTACAGCGACAAGACACCCAAGGGTGTGGTATTTGATCCCACATGGATAAACAATTTCCTCGGCACGGATATCTCCGAGGACGTTATGAAGAGCTGCCTTGAAAAGCTTGATTTCAAGGTGGAAAACGGCATGGCGTATGCTCCCTCCGTCCGTATCGACATTGAGTGCAAGGCGGATATTGCGGAGGAAGTCGCAAGAATTTACGGCTACAACAATATACCCAAGACCATTATCCGCGGAGTTGCCGCTGCGCAGCTCACTCCCAAGCAGAAGTTCGAGCGCAAGCTTGTGAACACAATGGCAGGTCTGGGCGCTTACGAGATAACGACATATTCATTCATCAGCCCCAAATATTTCGACAAGATAAGACTTGCTCCCGACAGCGTACTGCGCAACACGGTAACTATCACAAATCCTCTGGGCGAGGATACCTCCGTTATGCGCACCACCATACTTCCCTCCATGTGCGAGGTAATGGCGAGAAACTACAACAACAGAAACGACTCCGTATGCCTGTTTGAGCTTGGCAACGAGTATATCCCAAACGGCGGAGAGCTTCCCGACGAGCCTGCCCGTCTTGCAATAGGAATGTACGGCAACAACGCAGACTTCTTCGTATTAAAGGGCAAGATAGAGGCTCTGCTTGATAACGTTGGTATAAGCGGCTGCGAGTACACCGCCTGCACCGACAGCGCCGTATTTGCGGAGGCTGACGCGTTCCACCCGGGCAGATGTGCGGTCATCACCAAGGACGGCGTAAAGATAGGCATTATGGGCGAGCTTCACCCCGAGACCCTTGAAAATTACGGTATCGGCGTAAAGGCGTATGCCGCAAAGCTGTGTGTGCCCGAAATGATGGCTCTTGCGGAGGACATCAAGACCTTTAAGGCTCTGCCCAAGTTCCCCGCTACAACGCGTGACCTTGCGGTGGTATGCGACGACAAGCTGCCTGTTGCGGAGCTTGAAAAGGCTATACGCAAGGGCGCGGGCAATATCCTTGAAAAGGCAAGCCTGTTTGACGTATACAAGGGCAAGCAGGTGGGCGAGGGCAAGAAGTCCGTTGCATACTCCATCTCAATGCGTTCACATGAGGGTACGCTCACCGATGAGCAGGCGGATTCCGCAATGAAGCGCATACTGAAAGAGCTTGCAAAGCTTGGCGCGGAGCTCAGAGGATAAGCGGAGCAAAAGCTGCATTACGCGGCAAACGAAGGCTAATATTAATCCCCATAAAAGTGTAGACAAAAAACTTTGCAAAATCCCTTATTTTGTATACAAGCTTATGCATTATAATACAAAAAGCGCTTCCGACTGACCGTCGGAAGCGCTTTTATGCTTATTTAAACCGCTCATGCACTGCGCGCAGAGCGCTTTTTCCGATTTGCTGACCGGATTACTTCTGGTCTGCAATTGCAGCCTGTGCAGCAGCAAGACGTGCAATAGGAACACGGAAAGGTGAGCAGGATACATAGGAGAGTCCGATCTTGTGGCAGAACTCTACGGATGTAGGATCGCCGCCGTGCTCGCCGCAGATACCGCAATGGATCTCGGGGCGTGTGGACTTACCAAGCTTGATAGCCATTTCCATCAGCTTGCCAACACCTGTCTGGTCCAGCTTAGCGAAGGGATCGTTCTCAAAGATCTTAGCGTCATAGTAAGCATTGAGGAACTTGCCTGCGTCGTCTCTGGAGAAGCCGTATGTCATCTGTGTAAGGTCGTTTGTACCGAAGCAGAAGAACTCAGCTTCCTTAGCGATCTCATCGGCTGTAAGAGCAGCTCTGGGTATCTCGATCATTGTACCAACCTCGTACTTGAGGTCAACGCCGGCAGCCTTGATAACCTCGTCAGCTGTAGCAACAACGACGTTCTTAACGTACTTGAGCTCCTTAACTTCGCAAACCAGCGGGATCATGATCTCGGGAACGATAGTCCAGTCGGGGTGATTCTTCTTAACGTTGATAGCAGCCTTGATAACAGCCTTAGTCTGCATCTTAGCAATTTCGGGATATGTTACGGCAAGACGGCAGCCACGGTGACCCATCATAGGATTGAACTCGTGGAGGGAAGCGATGATAGCCTTGATAGTATCAACGGACTTGCCCTGAGCGTCAGCAAGAAGCTTGATGTCAGCCTCTTCTGTAGGAACGAATTCGTGGAGAGGAGGATCGAGGAATCTGATTGTAACGGGGCAGCCCTCAAGAGCTTCGTAGAGTGCCTCGAAGTCAGCCTGCTGCATAGGTTCGATCTTAGCAAGAGCAGCTTCTCTCTCTTCAACAGTATCGGAGCAGATCATTTCACGGAATGCTGCGATTCTGTCAGCCTCAAAGAACATGTGCTCTGTACGGCACAGACCGATACCCTCGGCGCCCAGCTCACGAGCCTTCTTAGCGTCAGCGGGTGTATCTGCGTTTGTTCTTACCTTAAGTACTCTGTACTTGTCAGCCCATTCCATGATTCTGCCGAATTCGCCTGCGATCGTAGCGTCAACGGTAGGAATGATGCCGTCGTAAATGTTACCTGTAGAACCGTCGATGGAGATGTAATCGCCCTCAACGAATGTCTTGCCTGCAAGAGTGAACTTCTTGTTAGCTTCGTCCATGTTGATATCGGAGCAGCCGGATACGCAGCAAGTACCCATACCACGAGCAACAACAGCAGCGTGAGATGTCATACCGCCTCTAACTGTAAGGATACCCTGAGAAGCCTTCATACCTGTGATATCTTCGGGAGATGTTTCAAGACGAACGAGAACTACCTTTTCGCCCTTAGCGTTCCAAGCCTCAGCGTCCTCGGCTGTGAATACGATCTTACCGCAGGCAGCTCCGGGAGATGCGCCCAGACCCTTGCCGATAGGTGTAGCAGCCTTCAGAGCCTTAGCGTCGAACTGGGGATGGAGAAGTGTATCAAGGTTACGAGGATCGATCATAGCAACAGCTTCTTTTTCTGTTCTCATGCCCTCGTCAACGAGATCGCAGGCGATCTTAAGAGCAGCCTGAGCTGTTCTCTTGCCGTTTCTTGTCTGGAGCATATAAAGCTTGCCGTGCTCAACTGTGAATTCCATATCCTGCATATCGCGGTAGTGGTTTTCGAGAGTCTTGCAAACCTCTGTGAACTGCTTGAATGCTTCGGGGAACTTCTGCTCCATCTCATTGATGTGCATAGGTGTACGAACGCCTGCAACAACGTCCTCGCCCTGAGCGTTTGTAAGGAACTCACCGAAGAGGCCCTTTTCACCTGTAGCAGGGTCACGTGTGAATGCAACGCCTGTGCCGCAGTCGTCGCCCATGTTACCGAATGCCATGGACTGTACGTTTACCGCAGTACCCCAAGAATAAGGAATATCGTTATCACGGCGGTATACGTTAGCACGGGGGTTGTCCCATGAACGGAATACAGCCTTAACAGCGCCCATGAGCTGCTCCTTAGGATCGGAGGGGAAGTCTGTGCCGATCTTAGCCTTGTATTCAGCCTTGAACTGACCTGCCAGCTCCTTGAGGTCGTCAGCTGTAAGCTCAACGTCCTGCTTAACGCCCTTCTTTTCCTTCATAGCGTCGATAAGCTCTTCAAAGTACTTCTTACCAACTTCCATAACTACGTCGGAATACATCTGGATAAATCTTCTGTAGCAGTCCCAAGCCCAACGAGGATTGCCGGACTGTTCTGCCATTACCTCAACAACTTCCTCGTTAAGACCGAGGTTGAGGATAGTATCCATCATACCGGGCATGGAAGCACGTGCGCCGGAACGAACGGAA
>JBJEQM010000409.1:0-4051 GCA_051881755.1 Oscillospiraceae bacterium | reverse complement strand
TATTCAACATCGTCGGTCCTAAGGTATTGAGCAAAGCCACAACGGAAATTTTCAACGGTCTTGTATCAAAGGTGCAGGGCGGCGGTGGGATAAACTTTTCCTATATCGGAAAAATACTGCTCATACTGCTGGGTCTGTATATTATCAGCGCCTGCTTCTCATTTATACAGGGCTGGATAATGACGGGTATCTCCCAGAAGCTCAGCTACCGTATGCGCCGTGAGATATCCGAAAAGATAAACCGTATGCCCATGAAATACTTTGAAAAAAACACCCACGGCGAGGTGCTTTCCAGAGTAACAAACGATGTTGATACCTTGGGTCAGAGCCTCAATCAGAGTATCACCACACTTATCACATCGATAACCACAATAATCGGCGTTCTCATTATGATGCTGTCCATCAGCCCGCTGATGACGCTTATTGCGCTGGTCATTCTGCCTATTTCAATGTCACTTATTATGCTGGTAGTCAGAAAATCACAGAAATACTTCAAGTCACAGCAGGAGTACCTCGGACACGTCAACGGACAGGTGGAGGAGGTCTACGGCGGACATCTTGTTGTAAAGGCGTTCTGCCGCGAGGAGCAGTCCATCGAGGAATTTGACCGCTGCAACAAGGAGCTTTACAAGTCCGCCATGATGTCCCAGTTCCTCTCGGGCATGATGCAGCCTATCATGATGTTCGTGGGCAACCTTGGATATGTGGGCGTTGCGGTCGCAGGCGCATGGCTTGCCATAAAGGGCACCATAACCGTCGGCGATATACAGGCGTTTATCCAGTATGTACGCCAGTTTACGCAGCCCGTTACGCAGATAGCGCAGGTTTCAAATATGCTCCAATCAACGGCAGCGGCTGCCGAAAGAGTATTTGAATTTCTTGAGGAAGAGGAAGAGGACCGTACCGTGCCCAACGCTGTACACATCAAAAATCCTCAGGGCGAAGTTGAGTTTGAGAACGTTCACTTCGGTTACGCCCCCGACAAGATAATCATTAACGATTTCAGCGCAAAGGTAAAGCCGGGTCAGACCGTTGCCATCGTAGGTCCTACGGGCGCGGGCAAGACCACCATGGTAAAGCTGCTCATGCGCTTCTACGATGTAAACAGCGGCTCTATCAAGGTGGACGGTCACGATATAAAGGATTTCAACCGCAGTGAGCTGCGCGAGATGTTCGGTATGGTGCTTCAGGACACATGGCTTTTCAACGGCAGCATCATGGAGAATATCCGCTACGGCAAGCCCGGCGCCACCGATGAAGAGGTCATTGCGGCGGCAAAGGCGGCTCATGTAGACAGATTTATCCGCACTCTCCCGCGCGGCTACAACATGGAGCTTAACGAGGAAGCCACCAACATATCACAGGGTCAGAAGCAGCTGTTCACCATTGCAAGAGCCATACTTGCGGACAGTCCCATTCTTATCCTTGACGAGGCAACAAGCTCCGTGGACACCCGCACGGAAATACGCATACAGAAAGCCATGAACAACCTTATGAAAGGCCGTACCAGCTTTGTTATCGCCCACCGTCTCTCCACCATAAAGGACGCCGATCTTATACTTGTAATGAAGGACGGCGACATTGTGGAGCAGGGCTCTCACAGCGAGCTTATGGAGAAAAACGGCTTCTATGCGGAGCTTTACAACTCACAGTTTGACAACGCTTCGGCATGATCCTCTAACGTAGGGGCGCACACTGTGCGTCCCTACATTTATATACATTAAAATGTACAAAAGCAAATTGCACATAAATTTAATGAGAAATTTTATATGAAATTCTCAAAAATGTCTTGATATTAAACGTTTATTATGTTAAAATGTTCTTAATGGTGCAATATTTCGCGCCACAGAATAATACAAGTGAGGTTAGATGAATGAAGTACGGTTTTTATGATGACGCTAACAAGGAATATGTCATTACTTCCCCGAAAACCCCTTATCCCTGGATAAACTATCTCGGTACACAGGACTTTTTCGCTCTTATTTCAAACACCGCAGGCGGTTACCACTTCTACAAGGACGCTCGTCTTGCAAGAATCACACGTTACCGCTACAACAACGTTCCCGTTGACGCAGGCGGACGTTACTTCTACATAAACGATAACGGTACTGTATGGAATCCCGGCTGGTCTCCCGTTAAGACAGAGCTGGACTCCTATGAGTGCCGCCACGGTATGGGCTACACAAAGATAAGCGGCAAGAAGAACGGTCTTTCCGCGCAGGTGACTTTCTTTGTACCCCAGAACTTCACAGGCGAGATACAGAAAGTAGTTCTCAAAAACGAAACAGACGCTCCCAAGAGCTTTAAGCTGTTCTCCTTTATCGAATGGTGCCTTTGGGACGCTAACGACGACAGCACAAACTTCCAGCGTAACTTCAACACAGGTGAAGTCGAAATTGAGAAGAACGGCGCTGTTATCTACCACAAGACAGAATACAAGGAAAGAAGAAATCACTTCGCTTTCTATGCTGTAAATGACACTGTTGACGGCTACGATACAGACCGCGAAACATTCATGGGCAGCATTTACAACGACTTCCACAATCCTCAGACGGTACTGGACGGCGCTCCCAAAAATTCCGTTGCCGACGGCTGGTCTCCCGTTGCTTCTCAGTACAAGGAGATAACTCTTGCCGCAGGCGAGGAAAAGACACTTATCTTCATTCTGGGCTATGTTGAAAATCCCTACGAAGAGAAGTTCAACGCCGACGGCTCCATGAACAAGTCCCGCGCTTACGCTATGATGGATAAGTTCAACACCGTTGAAAAGGTTGACGCTGCATTTGCAGAGCTTGCCAAGACTTGGGAGGATCTCCTTGCAAGATACAATGTACGCTCCTCCGATGAAAAGCTCAACAGACAGGTCAACATCTGGAATCAGTACCAGTGTATGGTCACATTCAACCTGTCCCGTTCCGCGTCCTACTTTGAGAGCGGTATCGGCAGAGGCATGGGCTTCCGTGACTCCAATCAGGATATCCTCGGCTTCGTTCACCAGATACCCGAGCGCGCAAGAGAGAGGATACTCGACATCGCCGCAACTCAGCTGGAAGACGGCGGCAACTACCACCAGTATCAGCCTCTTACAAAGAAGGGCAATGATGCTGCGGGTACAAACTTCAACGACGATCCTCTGTGGATGATACTCTCCACAGCCGCATACATCAAGGAAACAGGCGATTACAGCATCCTCGACGAGCAGGTACCCTACAAGAACGACGACTCCCTCGCTCAGCCTATGCTTGACCACCTGAAGAGAAGCTTCTATCACGTTGTAAACAACAAGGGTCCTCACGGTCTGCCCCTCTCCGGACGCGCCGACTGGAACGACTGCCTTAACCTCAACTGCTTCTCCAGAGTACCCGGCGAGAGCTTCCAGAATACAGCAAGCAACATCGCTAAGGAGGTTAATCCCGAAACAGGCGAGCCTCTTAACGAGCAGACTGCCGAATCCATGATGATAGCAGGTATGTTCACATACATCGGACCCGAGTACGTTACACTCTGCCGCAAGATGGGCAAGACTGCCGACGCTGACGCTGCACAGGCTGAGATCGACAAGATGAAAGAAGCTATCATCGAATACGGCTGGGACGGCGACTGGTTTATCCGTGCTTACGACGCATACGGCAAGAAAGTCGGCTCCAAGGAGAACGAAGAGGGCAAGATATTCATTGAACCTCAGGGCTTCTGCATTATGTCCGACATCGGCGGCAAGGAGTACACCGAAAAGACTATCGCAAGCATTGATAAGTACCTCGGCACCGAGCACGGTCTTGTACTTAACAATCCTGCGTTCACAAAGTACGTTGTAGAGTACGGCGAGATTTCCACATATCCCGGCGGATACAAGGAAAATGCAGGTATCTTCTGCCACAACAACGCATGGATAATGTGTGCTGCCGCTTATGCAGGCATGGGCGACAAGGCGTTCGACTACTACACAAGAATCGCTCCCGCATATCAGGAGGACGAGCAGCTCCACCGCACCGAGCCTTACGTATACGCACAGATGGTTGCGGGCAAGGACGCTAAGCGCTTCGGCGAGGCT
>JBJEQM010000408.1:0-4065 GCA_051881755.1 Oscillospiraceae bacterium | reverse complement strand
ACATCAAAAATATAGCTATTGCAGGTCATGCAGGCTCGGGAAAGACTTCTCTGGCAGAGGCTCTGCTCTTTAAGGCGGGCGCGTCCGACAGGCTTGGCAAGACAGCCGACGGCACCACCGTATGCGATTACGATCCCGAGGAGATAAAGCGCAAGGCTTCTCTGAATACCGCGCTGGCTTCCTTTGAATATAACGATAACAAGATAAATCTGCTTGATACTCCGGGTCTGTTCGACTTTGCAGGCGGTATGTACGAGGGTATCGCCGCGGCAGGTACGGTCATGATAACGGTGTCCGCAAAGTCGGGCGTTAAGGTCGGCACGGAAAAGGCTTACGAGCTGGCAAACGACATGGGCAAACCCAAGATGTTCGTTATCACCAAGATAGACGATCAGGACGCCAACTATTACAATGTACTTACCGAGCTGAAAACCAAGTTCGGACCCACGGTCTGCCCCGTAATTTTCCCCGTTGTTAAGGATCACAAGGTGGTATCTTTTGTAAATCTTATCGAGATGAAAGCGTATACATATGATGATAAGGGCAATGCTGTGGAGACGGAAATGCCCACCGCCGAGGTGTCCGAGAAGCTGGAATACCGTATGGACGGTCTTGTTGCGGCGTTCTCCGAGGCTGTTGCGGAGACCGACGAGGAGCTTATGGAGAAGTTCTTCGAGGGCGAGGCGTTCACTCAGAAAGAGCTTGTTCACGGTATCCATAAGGGTATGAACGAGGGCATCATCACTCCCGTAGTATGCTGCTCCGCCGCCACCACCGCAGGCGTTGACATGATACTGAAAGAGATAGGCTTACTGCTGCCCGCTCCCTGCGACAACAAGCCCGTTGCCGCCGAGACTGCTGACGGCGATATCGTGGAGGTAGCTTACGACGAAAACGCTCCTCTCTGCGCGTTTGTATTCAAGACCGTTGCCGACCCGTTCGTTGGCAAGATGTCCTTTATCAAGGTAATAAGCGGCGTGCTCAATTCCAACACGGACTATATCAATGCCACAACCGGCGCTCCCGAGAAGATAGGCAAGCTGTATACACTTCTCGGCAAAAAGCAGACGGAGATATCCTCCGCCGCAGCAGGCGATATTGCCGTTGCCGTAAAGATATCCGCCAATACCTCCGATACCATATGCGACTCCGCAAGAGTTATCAAGCTGGAGCCTATCACATTCCCCAAGCCCTGCTACGGCATGGCTGTACGTGCTAAGTCTCAGGGCGACGAAAGCAAGGTAGGAGCAGGCATACAGCGCCTTATCGAAGAGGATAAGACACTGGAATATTATCAGGACCCCCTCACCAAGGAGCAGATAATCAAGGGTCTTGGCGAGCAGCATCTTGAGGCTGCCGTTGCAAAGCTTAAGACCAAGTTCGGCGCTGAGGTCAACCTCTCCGACCCGAAGATAGCATACCGCGAGACCATTCGCAAAAAGGTCAAAGTCGAGGGCAAGCACAAGAAACAGACGGGCGGTCACGGACAGTACGGTCACGTTTGGATAGAGTTTGAGCCCTGCATTTCCGATGAGCTTGTATTCGAGGAGCGAGTATTCGGCGGCGCTGTACCGAAGAATTACTTCCCCGCAGTTGAAAAGGGATTGCAGGACTGCGTAAAGAAAGGCGTTCTGGCAGGCTGCCCCGTTACAGGACTGAAAGCTATCCTTGTGGACGGCTCCTATCACCCCGTTGACAGCTCGGAAATGGCGTTCAAGATGGCGGCGTCTATCGCGTACAAGGAGGGCTTGAAGCAGGCTGACCCAACCATTCTGGAGCCTATCGGCAAGCTGCTGGTGGACGTTCCCGATGAAAACACCGGCGACGTTATGGGCGACCTTAACAAGCGCCGCGGCAGAGTTATCGGCATGAATCCCGTCAAAAAGGGTATCACGCAGATCGAGGCGGAAGTCCCCATGCGCGAAATGCAGAGCTTCACAATGCAGCTCCGTCAGATAACACGCGGCAGAGGCAGCTTTACCTTTGATTTCCTGCGCTATGAGCAGCTTCCCGGCAACCTTATCAGCGAAGTCATTCTCTCTGTTGACAACACGGCTGAATAATATAAATTAACTGTTTGATAACATTTGCTTTAAAAATTTGTCAATATGTTTTTATATAAACATATTGACAAATTTTGCGTATTATAATACAATATATATAGGTGTATAATTGTTTTAACAGGGATTTTCTGTAAATATAATAATCAGAATGGGGTTATATTAAATGAAAAAAATTATATCGGCGCTTGCTGCGGCTGTTCTGCTTGCTGTATTTCCGGCAATAAACGCTGTTGCTGAGGAAACCGAGGCTGCCGCTGAACAGGATGCGACATTCTGCTTCGATGTGGACTCTTCAATTGCTTTGCTGGAAAATTACGGTTCGGTAAATGAGACCGGATTTGCTTTGAAAATTAATAACGACAACAAGGAATCGGGCGACGGATCGCTGTGCATTTATGAAAATATAACGAAAGAAATTTCTTCGGATAAGCAGTTCGGCGGAGTGTATTTCACCGCGGAATCGCTTGGTATGGAGGATTTCCGGGGCTGTACGGTGCAGATGTCTGTCCTTTTTGACGAAGCAGCCAAGGACGTTGCGGATAAATTTACCGTTTACTCGGACGGCATTGTCTGGACGACGGCTGAAATTTCTGCGGACACGGCAGGACGCTGGACTAAGGTGGCGCTGACCATTCCCGAAAACGCTGCTAACGACAAGATAGGCTTTACTATCCCTGTTTTTGACGAGTACACGGGCAATGTGGCGTATGTGGACAACATTATCGTATACAAGCCCGACGGCTCGATCGCTGCAAACGTAGGTGACTACCAGCTTACATCGGCAGGTCTGAATATGCCTGTGAGTCTCGGCGCACGTATTGCCATGATAATCGGCGGCGTAGTGCTTATTGTCGCTGCCATAGGCGGTATCGGATATGTGGTATCCGCGCTGCTGAAAAAGTTTATCTGATAAGCGCTGAATAAAAAATCAAGCGGAGCATTTTCGTTATGCTCCGCTATTTTATTGCATTTATGAGGTCTTCCAGCAGGGTCAGAACTTTTTTGCGCTGCTCGGGAGTGAGTTTTTCAATAGTTTCAAGAAGTCTTTGCTGCTCCGGCTTTACGTCGCCGCAGGAAAGACCTTTTTTATTGTTGGTAAGACCTGCGATATAGTCAAGGCTTACGTTGTAGTATTTGGCGAGAAGTATGGCGCGCTCAAAGGGTATCTCGGCGTTGCCGTTTTCATATTTGCCGTAATGCTGTGCGGTCGTTCCAAGGTAATTGGCGACATCTGTTTGCGTTTTGTCACAATCCTCGCGTAAATCCCTTATTCTTTGATAAATTGCCATATTAGACACCTCATTTTTGTTTATTGTACCATATTTGATTAAAAACAGTTGACATTATAATCTATTTAGACTATAATAATATCATATTATAATCTAAATAGATTATAAATGTAAAATATACTTTATTAAGCTAAAAAAGGGGAATTTGAAAATGAAATTTAAAAAGGTTATCTCGTTTATCATTGCCGCGGGAATGATATTGAGTGTGGGCGTAATGCCGTCAAACAAAAGCTGCATTGCCGTTACTGCCTCAGCCGCTTCCGCAACACTTGCCGCGCCTAAGAATATCAAGGCAGCTGTGGGTACAGACAAGATAACGCTGAAGTGGGACAAGGTAAGCGGTGCCGACGCTTATCGCATTTATTTATACGATTTTTATAATAAGAAATACCGCAGTGTGAAAACCGTGACCGGTACAACAGCTGCAATAACAGGGCTTTTAAGTGAGCAAAAATATTATTTTAAAATATGCGCACTCAAAAAATCCAACGGAAAGTATACCGAAGGGGAAAAATATAGTTTCAGTTATACTACTAAGTCAATTGGGGATAAGAATATTGTTTTGACGGAATATTATGAACCATGCGACCTTGGTTCCAAGGGCTTTGACTTGCTTACTTATTTTAAGTATGATAAAAATGGCAGAATTATTGAGGTCAACATCGTTTATAGCGGTTCTATGAGAAGTAGCTACGAACATAAGGGAGAAATAA
>JBJEQM010000407.1:0-16860 GCA_051881755.1 Oscillospiraceae bacterium | reverse complement strand
AGGAGAAAATACGCGAGCTCCAGCTGAGCAAATCCGAGCTTGCGGATATTGCCCTGGGCGGAGGTACGTCGGACAGCAACATTATGCGTATGTCCTCGGAGGATATTCTGAAACTGCTGGAATGATGTGTATAAGCTAATACTAATTTGAATGCAAAAACCGAGGACAGTTCAGCCCTCGGTTTTTTAATTAATACTAAATTTCAATCAAAATGTGTACAAAAAATCAAACAAAAGCTTGCATATATGGGTTTTGCGCAGATTTTTTCTACACATTGATTAAAAGTTAGTATAGTCATTCCCTTATTATTGACACATATTTAAGGTCAATTCAGCCTGAAATAGCAGGTGCTCTTTCCGCTGCCCTCTTTTTTAAGTTCACCGGATGAAACCATTTTTCGTAATGCTCCTTCAATTGAGCTGACGCTGAGTGTAGGACAGAACTCTCGTATATCCTGCTTGTTGAATCGTCCGATTTTGTTTTTGCTTGCTCTGCGTACCATTTCAATTGCCGGCAGCTTTGTTTCCACAAGTGCCATACGGTCCTCGAAATCCTTGTATGCAGCAAGAATAGTGCCAAGAATGTATTTGATGAAAGGAACAACGTTTTCAGTTCCTTCATGCCAACCGGTCTGGGATTCGGCAAGTGCATTGTAATACAAATCCTTGTTCTTCGCTATCTTGGCTTCAAGTGAGATATACTTTCCAACGTAAAAGCCATTACGATACATAAGGAGCATAGTGAGCAGTCGGCTCATTCTTCCATTTCCATCATTGAAAGGATGGATACACAGGAAATCATGAATAAAAACCGGTATCGCAATAAGCGGTTCAAGCTCCATATTTCCAATCACCCGATTATATTCCTCGCAAATTCTGTCCAAAGCTTCCGGTGTTTCAAATGGTTCAAGCGGTGTGAACAATGTTTCCACATGACCATCAGGATAGGTAACACTGATGTAATTCTGTACCGTCTTTGTACGCCCTGCGACAGGATTATTCATATGACTATAGAGCATTTTATGGAGCTGCAGGATATAGTTTTGCGTGATTGGAATAGCATCAAAGCTTTCGTGTATAGCATTAAGCACATCACGATAGCCGGCTATTTCCTGCTCATCACGATTCCTCGGTGCAGTTTTCTCCTCGACAAGCTGACGGATTCGTGTGTTTGTGGTAACAATGCCTTCAATGGCATTAGATGCCTCGGTGCTTTGTATTTTAGCGATTTCAACGAGCTTTTCCAATTCCTGCGGACGCTGTTTAAGATACAGCTCCTGTTTGCCAACTTCTTTGTATATAGCTGCGATCAGTCCGAGAATATCTGAATCCCACTTCTGATCCTTTATTGCGGAATAATTAAAGGTTCTCATTACCTTACCTCCATTCTGTTTCCCTTAAATCATAGCATAAAATAAGGGAGAAGTCAATAAGTTAAGCGAATTTGCCCTTAATATTATACTCAGAATAAGGGATTTATATTCATGGGTCTGATAAAAAGCAAACAGCATTCATCATAAACCGAGGCGCTCGTATCATTTGCACAGCGAATATCATCGACCCTTGTTTATTATTTTCACTACGCTAACCACTCATACAAATTGTATACATCCTGTGCTTACGACAATTTTCTGTATTGATTGTTCCCACCCAATATGCTATAATAATTTTACAATATTTCAGATAAATACCAATAATCAGGAGGCTGCCAAAATGGAACATCATAAGCTGGACGTATATCCCGTACCAGAGGAAAAAAGCCCACTGTATATCAACGAGCCATGGCTGATTGACAAGTCGCTTTCGCAGTATTCAGAGGAACCATTGCCCATAGAGCCTGATAATGCGGAAGACAATGTAAGAATATACATCCCTATGGATCTGAACAAGAAAGCGATACTTAGAAGACTTGATGCTGTTATCAATCATTATGGAGAAGCAAACGAGAGAAACGAAATGAGTTTCAGCTCTGATGTACAGTCAATTATCTCACAAATTGAAATTTATGACCAGTTATGGTTTGTTCGTCATATGCCGCACGAGGGACATCACAGTAAAGAAGCCATATCTCTTGTAAAAGAATTTGTAGCTCGTCTGGAACAGATACCCGACGGCTGTGCCGAATGTTTTCCCTTTGAGATGATAAATGAGCTTAAAAGTGAATATTTATCTGATTGAGTAAAGGTATTATGCTGACAGCTGTTCGTTTTTTGCATATTGCTATCAAAAGAAACGTGTGGTATAATATATTATAACAGATTGGAATGGGCGAATATCCTTACATTTGACACAGATGATATAATAATTGTAAACAGCAAAAACGCAGAATACGATTTCACATAAATTTTTGGAGGAACATATGAAAATAACAGATTTTGAAGATGATTTTGATGATAAAGTCTTGACAAGAGGATATGCCTATTATAAAGACGGAGCAATTCTTTCCGTTGAGCCGTCGGAAGATAATGAAGATGAATATCTGGCTGAGGTAGAAGGCAGTGAAATATATAACGTTTGTATTGAAGTTACCCCGTCGGGAGAGATAGCTTTTGCTGCTTGCGACTGCCCGTATGATTATGGATATTGCAAACATATTGCCGCTGTTTTATATCATATTCGGGATATGAAGAAACACAAAAAGAAACTTCCTAAAACCACAGAAAAGCTATCCGATCTCATAAGTAAATGCAGCAAGAAACAGCTTGAAGAAATTATTCTTGAACACGCCAATAAGGATAAATCTTTCAAAAATTATCTTAAAATGATGCTGTCCGAAAGCAATGATATTAATAAATATATATCCGATTTTAAACGTATAGCTCACCGATTTTTCTCGGGAGATAATTGTGATATTGACGAATTATGTAAATCCGCAGATATTCTCATTTCTAAAGCAGAGAAAAGGAATTCCGCGGCTGAGATCGTCAATGCCTGCACTTCAATTATTTCAATATTTCAAACAGAAATGGCAGACTCATATATTGATACTGATGAAGCGTGGGATTTTAACTGTGAGCTGGATATATGCGAAGCCAAAATATACACAACAGCCCAAGATGTTATCGAATCAGGAAACAAGAAGCTTACAGCCGAAATATGGTCACTGCTAATAAATAATTGGGTCGATGATGATGAATATTGGGGTAATGACATAATATTCCTCACATTGATGGAATTTGCCGCTATTCCCGAATACCGCCAAAAGCTTGAAGAAAAACTTATAAGTATGAAAATCAACGCATCGGAATATACCGTTGCAAGTATCGATAAAAAGCTTTACAAAATAGTTGAAAGCTATGGCTCTAAAGACGATACGGATAATATTTATAAACAATAATGAAGATACCTCATGTGCATCTGAAATTGCCAAAAGGATTCTGGATAGCTTTAACGTCCAAGAGAGATTCCCCGACGTTATCGTTGATGACGGAAAATATGATAGTATTCTGTCAATGGTAAATTGGATAAATTCAAAGTCAAGTCATATCGCTGCGAATAAAATAACACAAATGGCGAAAGTAACAAAGCTAAGCTCCCCACAGAATAAAATCAACCTTTTCCGTTCCTTATTCAAAGGACGTGAAGATGTATACGCACTCAGGTGGTATAATGTCAAAACAGAAAAAAGCGGCTACTCTCCGGTATGTTCAAATAAATGGCTGCCCGGAGTCTGCAATATGACAAAAGTCAAATGTGCCGACTGTAATTATCGCAGCTATACTCCCCTCGATGATAAAGCTATCTATCATTAGCGATGTAAATACAGCTGTTAAAAGCGGAAGAACACCTATAATTATATCGGAGAGAATGTCACATATAAATACTCTTGCAGAGCTGTTAAAAGATTCGGCGGATAATGTCGTTATACTTAGCGGTCAGGGATCGGCAAAAGTCAAAAATGAACTGATTGAACACATTCGGAGCATTCCCGACAATCAAACTTTAATTATTCTTGCAACAGGTAAATATGTAGGAGAGGGTTTTGACTATCCGCGGCTTGATACACTTTTTCTTACAATGCCTATATCATGGAGCGGCACGCTTGCCCAATATGTCGGCAGACTGCACAGAGAATATGCAGGTAAATCCGAAGCAATGATTTTTGATTACATTGATATTAATGTTCATATGCTTGAGAATATGTATAAAAAACGTATCCGCGGATATGCCAAACTCGGTTATGCACCCAAAGAGACCAACAAAGATAGTTTCAGAACAATTTATACCAATGATTATGAAAAAGACCTGTACCGTGACATTACAGCCGCCAAAAAATCTGTAATTGCAACAGGCTCATACATTTCATCAAAGCACATTAACATGCTCATAAACTCTGCCGAACAGCTGACAGCAAGAGGAGTGTTTTTCAAAATTGTAACCAAAAACAATGACAGCGCATATAGCAGTAAAATTGAAAAACCGCTGTCATTTCACAGCATAGAACACTCCGTCAAAAACAAGCTGAATAACAGCTTTGTGGTCATTGACGGCAAAACAGTCTGGTATTCAAGCAACGAAATATTCAACCTGTATGATGAAGATAATTGTGTACTGCGAATAAAGGACGAGGTGCTTGCGGGAGAACTGACTGCTCAATTGTAATATTCAGACTACATATCAATATCAGCGGAGAATTGTGGTATAATAGCAGGTATCATCTACGACGAAAGCCAAAAACTGTCCTGTCAATCGAAAACAAAACCTAGGACAAGCAGCCCTCGGTTTTTCTAATTTACAAATTATATCCATTCTTCCATAGTAAGAAACTTCCGTATATTGCAATGCTTAATACCATTTCTCCCCATATCAATTTCATCCATTGAAACAACATACTTGGGGAAATTGTCAGGCACCTTCTCCAAAATACCGAATTCACGCTCAACGGTATCAGCGGAAGCAAGTATATATGTGACCTGAATATAAAGCTTGCTGCTCTGCTTCCGACATACAAAATCTATTTCCTTATCACCCGATTTACCAACATTCACCTTGTACCCACGGCGCAGCAGTTCCATATAAACTATATTTTCGAGGATAAGATTGATGTCCCGCGTATTACCGCCAAAAACAGCTTCCCTTACACCATGGTCGGACATATAATACTTCTCATTTGTAGAAAGCACCTGCTTTCCTGCAAGATCTTCACGCTTGACCTGATAAAACAGATATGCATCCATACAGTATTTTATATAATTAAGAATAGTTTCTGTAGCCACAGTGCGATTCTCACTCTTGAAATACTTGGATATTGATGTGGCGGAAAAAGTTGTGCCAATATTCGCAGTTACATACGCAATTATCTTCTCCAGCAGGTCAACATCTCGGACGGTATTACGTTTCACAATATCTTTCAGCACAACAGAATTATACAGATCTTCCAGATACAAACGGCTCGGCTCATATTCATAATTCAGGTTACTGAGATAAGGCATACCTCCTGTGACAAGATACTTGTTAAAACATTCTGCATCGGAAGTCTGTGGATATACCGAAAAATACAGCTCCTTAAATTCTGAATACGAAAAGGGATATATTACAAATTCCACATATCGTCCGCCAAGATATGTGGCAAGCTCACCCGAGAGAAGCTTGGCATTAGAGCCTGTGATGTATATATCGCAGTCCATATCAACACGCAAGGAATTGATACACTTTTCCCACGATGTCACCTCCTGTATCTCGTCAAAGAACAGATACACTTTGCCGTCCGTTTCCGCAGCAAGACGCATCACTTCATCATACAGCGCCTTAGCCGTGCATAAATGCTCCAGACCCATCTTTTCAAAATTAAATGAAATAAACTGCTCTTTCCGTACACCCTGTTCCAGAAGCTCCTCTTGGATAAGCTGCAGCATTACAGATTTTCCGCTTCGGCGAAAACCTGTCATAACCTTTATAAGCTCCTTGCCGATAAATGGACGAATACGGCTCATATACATTTCACGTTTTATCATAGCACAACCTCCCAATCACAGTAAAGTATATTATACCACATATATAGCTGATAATCAAGTGTAAAAACAAATTTTACCAGTTGTAACTTATAACCCCCCTAAAAACAAAACATTTATAATATACAAGCATTACAAAATATAATTTCACCAACTGATGACAAAAATTATTTTTCCTATAACCGTTAAATAATTTAGGAAAAAATAGCGGTTCACCCTGCTGCAGCCCTCGGTTTTTGCATTAATTTCATTTTTTCAGAATTGCACATTTCCTCCTCCCTTATCAGCATCAAAAAACATAATATAATAAATCGGGATATACGTTATCTTACCGTTCTGCTTTACATTTCTTTCATTAGAAACAACAAAAGCTTTCTTAATATGATAATCCTCATTCTGCACAAAAGTGTTGAGTGCACTGTGAACAGTGTAGTCTTTGCCCGACTTTACTTCGATAGGCACAGCAGAAAGGCTGTCATAATCATCTATGAGATAATCGACCTCACCCTTGCTCCGATTATCATAATAAAACAGCTTATGCCCATGTGCAATAAGCTCGCTTGCCACAACCGTTTCATAAACCGAGCCGAGGTTAATGCTTTTTTCATCATCCAGAACAGCACGGATATTATTGCCGTAAAGAATACCCGTGAGAATCCCCACATCATTCAGATAAAGCTTCAGCAGATTTTTGCCCGTGGACTCAATCAGCGGAAATACGGGATTTGAAATTGCCTGAACATTAAGAGCAATGCCAGCACTGATAAGATACTCAAACTCATCACAGTAATCATTGAAAGTTTTGCCTTTTTTATTCTCAATGCTTTGTGCAACCATACGTTTTTTTTTGTTTTCCATATTCGACGGAATAAGGTCATAAACCCTGCGAATTTTCAGCTTATTCTCCTCGTCATATTTAGATGCGTCTGCGGCATAATAATCGTGAATTTCCTTTTGAATATTACGGACAGACTGAATATTCTTTTCTTCGAGATAAGAGTTTACCGCATCGGGCAACCCACCCACAAGAAGGTACTTGCGAAACATATCCATCATTTTATTGTGCATAGGCTCGTCCAGCGATTCAAGCCGTTCAAATTTTTTCTGCATAGAGGAAACTACTATCTCGTTCATACCGTTGGCATACAGAAACTCCTCAAAGTCGAGAGGAAACATCCTTACCTTGCGGATACTCCCCATAGGGATAGAGGTAGTTTGTGAAAGCGTCACACCAAGCAGCGAGCCGCTTGCAATATAGGTAAACCTGTTATCCTGCGACAAGAACTTAAGCAGCGTAAGCAGATGAGGATAAGCCTGGATTTCATCAATAAAAATGAGCGTGTTATCTTTTTCCTTCATATTGCTGCCAAAAAGCATACTGACTTGCAAATAAAAATCCTCGATTGATTTAGTATTTGCAAAAAGGCGGTCGCCGAGGGAATCCTCGACCATATTTATTTCAATGAAATTCTCAAAAAGCTTTTTACCGACATAGCGAATGATGTAAGTCTTGCCGACCTGACGGGCGCCGTCAATAAGCAGAATTTTCTTTGAATCCGATTTGAGATGAGCTTCTATCAGCTTTTCTATCTTGCGGTATAACATAAATAGACCTCCGTTCTGACTTTTCAATAATATTATACCACAATAAATATGACTTTTCAATAGAAAAATGTCGATAGACTTATGACTTTTCAAAATTCCCTTGTTTTATGCTCTTTTATAATTTTACCGCTTCAACAAAAAGCAGCGGATCGTCCTGTCTCATATCATTGACCCACTGCTTTTATCTATACATTTTGAATACACATTTTATCATTTATGGAGATTCCGCATTACTTTTTGCCCTACTATTCCATCATTATTTATAGCATAAACTACACCTTCATTTTCCCATCTGCAAGGTCTTTGGCAACAAACGGTAGAAAATAAAACGGCACGGTCAGCAGCCTATGTTCAGCGTTATATCCATAATTATTTTTAGAAACCTTTATGGCAAATTCAAACTTGTTGTGATGCGAGAATTTCTCAAGAGAATTAAGTGTGCCCCTGCCTTTCTTTACGTCGATTGGGTACATCTTATTGTCCGACTCGATAATAAATTCAAGCTCGGCAGATGCTTTGCCTTTCCAATAAAAAAGCTTGTGCCCCTTTGCAATCAGTTCATTTGCTGTAAAATTCTCAAAGAAAATGTCGGAAAGAGTATTTTCTCTTTCACTCGATACAAAAGAAGCGGCATTTATCCCACTTTGATAAGAGAACATTCCAATATCACCGAGGAATAAGCGGAAACAGTCTTCGTTATCCGCCATAAGCGGCATTGTAATATGCTCCTTAAGCTGAAACGACTGATTAACAATATGTGCCATTGTCAACCACTGAATAGATGTAGCAAAATCTCTTGTTTTGCTCTTCTCTTCAATAAGACCCGGAGAAAAATTCTTTGACTCCCTGTTAAGCTCTCTGTAAATATTCGAAAACAAAGTGCGTGAACGCAATACAGCCTCCTGACTTGCCTGATATAAATCCATATCTGCAAGATAGTTGTCATACAATACTTTCAGTATCTCTCTCGACCCAAGAAGATCATTATCGTTAATATACGCGTCTACAGCTTCGGGCATACCTCCAACAAGCAGATATTTGTAGACCTGTTCCATTGCAAGCTCGTGTATATTTTTATCAAGAAGAGTTTTACTTTCGTATGCTTTTTTTACTGTTTCATACAATATTTTAGTTAAATTGTAGTTAAACGAGTACAACCGTTGATTGTCCGTCCCTCGGCTGTTTGAGCGTTCGATAAAATATGTATCATATCCCATTGACAAAAATCCCCAACCCTGTTATAATTATGTACATAACGAACGGGGGCATATACATGAATATAAAAGATTTCCGCAGACATTTCATCAGCAAAATTCTACAGCGCGGACAGATGTATCTGAAAGATAAACGGGTAAACAAGCCCGAACACGACGACAACGGCAACTATACCTTCACTGTCGAGGGCACCGACGACTATACTGTCAGCGTACATATCTCCCCCGAGGGCGAACTGTCCGAGCTTTCCTGCGACTGCCCCTATGACCAAGGCGGCTACTGCAAGCATATTGCCGCAGCGCTGCTGTACCTTGAAAAAATATACGACAAGTCCATCTCCAACCAAAGCTCAAAAACCACTTCGCAGCTTATCTCTATATACTGCCAAAACGCCGATATTGCCTCCGACGCCGACAACCGTTTCGACAAGAAAATACGCATCGTCCCCGAGCTCACCGACAATTACGGCAAGCTTGTTTATACACTGAAAATCGGCTATGATAAAATGTACGTCATCAAGGATATACGCGAGCTGTATATGGCGTTTCGGGTCGGACAATATAAAAAGTACGGCAAAGGTCTTGAATTTAGGCACACCTACGATATAATAGACGAGCAAAGCGCCGCCATACTGGAACTATCCTTTAGCATCTACGCCACCACCGCTTACGGCTATGACTGCCGCCGCGTTTTTGCGCTTGACGGCATGAACCTGGAGCGTTTCTTTGAGATATACAAGGACAGCAGCGTTCTTTTTGAGAACATACCTCGCAAGGTTTCTTATGACGACCCAACCGTTGAATTTACCCTGCGCGAAACCAAAACAGGACGCTACTCCCTGAAACAAAGCGGAGGACTTTTTAAATGCTTCGGTCTGGGGCTTAAAGCCTGCATTTTGGAATATAGAGCCAACACTTTTCATATTTGCAGCCGAGCTTACTCAAAAGCTGTCCCCGAGCTGTTAAAAGTAGTGGGAGACAAAGAAATGTTTATCTCCAAAAAAGATATGTCCGCTTTTTATACTGCGGTGCTCCGTCCCGTAAGTCAGTATGCCGAGATAAAAGGTCTGGAACTTCTGGACGAATACAAGCCGCCCGAGCTGAACGCAAAGCTGTACTTAGACTGCGACAGCAACGGTGATGTCATTGGCAGGCTCGACTTCGTTTATAATGATACGATCTACGATATGCTGTATAATAAATCCCGCAATCCGTTCTGCGATTACTATGCGGAGGCAGCCTGCGAAAATCTGATAAAAAGATACTTTTTCATAAACCCGTGTGATACCGAGAATCCGCTTTATCTTGCCGACGACGATAAGCTTTTTACCTTACTGACCGAGGGTATTCCCCTGCTTTCCGAGCACATGGAGATATTCACCACCGACCGTTTCAACAATAAGTCGGTAATGCGACCTGTGGCGCGTCCTGCGGTGGGAGTACGTCCGTCGGGCAGTATGCTGGAGCTTGAAATCACCGCCGAGGGATACAGTACAGAGGAATTGCTGGAGCTGCTAAAGGCATACCGACAGGGTAAAAAGTATCACAAGCTGAAAGACGGCTCCTTTGCCGCCGTAACGGACAGCATATCCGAGCTGGACGAGCTTACAGAGAGCCTTAATATATCCGATAAAGCCATGCTGAAAGAGCATTTAAAAGTACCCGCTTTCAGAATGCTGTACCTTGATAACCTTCGCACCACCGCCGAAAATATCCGCATTGACCGCAGCGCGGAATTTAAAAAGCAGGTCAAAAAGTACCGCGATACCCTTGCATATTCCGAGAGTATAACCGTACCCGAAAAGCTGGACGGCATCATGCGCGAATACCAAAGCTATGGCTACAAATGGATGAAAACCGTGTCGTCATACGGCTTCGGCGGTATACTTGCGGACGATATGGGTCTGGGCAAGACCTTACAGGCGATCGCCCTTATGCTTGACGCAAAGCTGCACAGCGAAAAGCATATTGTAAATCTTGTGGTGTGCCCCTCCTCCCTATCGCTTAACTGGGAAAGCGAAATATCAAAGTTTGCGCCCGAGCTGAAAGTCCTGCCCATAATCGGTACAGCGGCGGAGAGGGCAAAAAAAATCGAGCTGATACGGGATTTCGACGTGATAATAACCTCATACTCCCTTATCGCCAGAGATTTTGCCGATTATGAGCAGTATGAATTTTATTATCATTTTATCGACGAGGCGCAGTACATCAAAAACAACGCCACGCAAATGGCAAAGGCGGTAAAATCCATTAACAGCCTGCATCGTTTCGCGCTGACAGGCACGCCCGTGGAAAACAGTCTTGCGGAGTTGTGGAGCATTTTTGATTTTATCATGCCCGACTATCTCTACGGATATCAGTACTTTAAAAAGACCTTTGAAACGCCTGTGGTGAAAGACAAAAGCGCCAAGGCGACCGAGGCACTGCAAAGGATAGTTTCGCCGTTTGTACTGCGCAGACTAAAGTCAGACGTTCTCACGGAGCTGCCCGATAAAACGGAAACTGTGCTCCTGACGGATATGGAGGACGAGCAAAGCAAGGTGTACTCCGCCAATGTAGCGTCCGTGCGCGCGGCAGTATCGCAATCGGGCGACAACAACAGCGAGCGCATAAAGATACTTGCCATGCTTACAAAACTCCGTCAGCTGTGCTGCGACCCGTCCTTGGTATACGACAATTACAAGGGCAAGTCCGCCAAGCTGGAACAATGTATGGAGCTTATCGACAACTGTATCGAGTCGGGACACAAAATACTGCTGTTCTCACAGTTTACATCAATGCTTGAAATAATCAGAAACCGCCTTGATGAAACGGGCATAAGCTACTATATACTGACAGGCGCAACCAAGCCCGCACAGCGAATAAAAATGGTCAACAGCTTCAATTCGGACGATACAAAGGTGTTCCTTATATCGCTGAAAGCAGGCGGTACCGGACTTAACCTCACGGGCGCGGACATTGTAATACATTACGACCCATGGTGGAATATTTCCGCCGAAAATCAGGCGTCCGACCGCGCCTACCGTATCGGTCAGAAGAAAAATGTGCAGATTTACAAGATGATAACACGGCACACTATCGAGGAGAAAATACGCGAGCTCCAGCTGAGCAAATCCGAGCTTGCGGATATTGCCCTCGGCGGAGGTACATCGGACAGCAACATTATGCGTATGTCATCGGAGGATATTTTGAAGCTGCTGGAATGATCTTAATATATGCTTATCCGGGATGATATTACAAATTATTACAGCAGTATAAAAGTCTTTTATTTGACTTTTTATCGTTTGCGTGATATAATATATAAAGAAATCCTTTTGACCCGCAAAGGAGGTTTACTTTATGAGTACAAAAGAAATCGCACTTAGTATTTTTGAACAGCTGACCGAAGAGCAGCTGCGCGGATTTATAGCCATGTTCGGCGGATTTTACAATATTGACGAAGAATTGAACGAAGAAACTAAAGCAGCCATGAAGTCTGCATACAATGATGAGGATATTATCGGTCCGTTTGACAGTGTTGCCGATATGATGGAGGCGCTCAATGCTTAAGCCGGAATTTACGGGAAAATTCAAGCGTGATTACAAATCTGCTCTCAAACGCGGATTAAAACCTGTCGAACTTGAAAATGTTGTCGGAATGCTCTGCCGTGAAGAACCATTACCCGTCAAATATCGCGATCATCCCCTTAATGATTCTAAGGATTATAAAAATATGAGGGAATGTCATATCAATCCCAACTGGCTGCTTATCTATCAAATTCAAAAGGAAAGCCTAATTTTAAAGCTTATAAGAACAGGTTCACATTCCGACCTGTTCTGAAAATTCAATTAATAGTCAATTGCTAACACTATTTTCAAAATGATAAAACCGAGGACAGTTCAGCCCTCGGTTTTTGCATTATACCACTTTATTACATATCCGGAATTTCCGCATATTTTTTCACCGCGAAATCACCCAATATTTTTAGTTGACAATCCCCTCAAAATATCGACCTTATACACATTCCTTTAATATGTATATACTTACCATTATACACATCTATTCCGTCAATATCCAAATTCCCCTCTCAAACCCCACTCTGCACCAAAAACAGAAACTCCTCCGAATGCCCGATTTTACGCACATTCCGCCGAGTAAACCTCCATTGTTGTTCGGGCGTCATCATATTGACCATCTGACCGCCAACGGAGCCTGCTTCACGAGCAGTGATATCGCCGTTGTAGCCATTCTTGAGGTTTACGCCAACTTCGCTTGCAGCTTCCATCTTAAATCTTTCGAGGGCTTCTCTGCCCTGCTGAGAGGATACGTTTTTCATAATTAATTCCTTTCCGCTCCGAGCCGCAATATCCTTTTTCCGTGACCGGCGGTCTCGGAGTGTCATATCGCGCTTTCGGAACACAGCCTTACGGCTGAATGATTTTTTATATTAAAGCTTTGCGGATCGTGTTTATCCGCTTTGTTTGGGGTTTGCTTTAATATTATTTACGCCGGGATATTAATTATAACAGGGAATTAATTACTGATTTTTTGCATTTTCATTCATTGCAGCAACAAGACTTCTCAGACGTATCTTAGCCGCGCCGAGATTGTTTATCTCATCTATTTTCAGCTGAGTGTACAGCTTGCCGCCACTTTCGAGAATGGAGCGCACCTCGTCCGTGGTGATAGCGTCAATGCCGCAGCCGAAAGATACCAGCTGTACCAGCTGCATATCGGGCTGAGTGGTAACATACTGCGCCGCACGATACAAACGTGAGTGATACGTCCACTGATTGAGCACCGTCAGCTTGGGAGTCTCCGCAAGATGAGCAATGCTGTCCTCTGTGATAACAGCAAGTCCCAGCGAGGATATAAGCTTATGTATGCCGTGATTTATCTCGGGGTCAAGATGGTAAGGTCTGCCCGCAATAACGATTATTGGCATTTTTGCAGCGCGCGCCTTGCCGATTATCTCCACCGACTTCTTTATTATATCGCTGCGGTATTCTTTCAGCGCGCCCATGGCTTTCGCCCAGACCTCCTGCGCCTGCTTTTTCGTCACGCCGAAATCCGCCAAAGACCTGCTCATTGCCTCCGCAAAATGCTTTTCAAGATTTATATCGATATACGGCTGACGGAAATTTTTGTCGTTAAGTTCGGGAATATTCGCTTTCAGCAGTTCGGGATAATACGCCACAACGGGACAGTTATAATGGTTATCACTGTGACCCTCGTCCACATTATAGCTCTCACAGGGATAGAATATAAAGTCCACACCCTTTTCAAGCAGGCTGATAATGTGACCGTGAGCAAGCTTTGCAGGATAGCATACCGTGTCCGACGGAATGGTGTTCTGACCCTTGTAGTAGGTATTTCGCGTGCTCTCCTCGGAGATGACCACCTCAAAGCCAAGATCGGTAAATACCCTGTGCCAGAAAGGCAGCTGCTCGTAAAGACCCAGCGCCATTGGTATTCCCACCTTTGCCTTGGGCTTGCCCGGCTTCTCGTTTACCGTGCTCATAAGGCGCTCATACTTATACTCATACAGATTGAGCCGCTCTTTATCTATCTTGATGCCCGCACCCTTTTCACAGCGATTGCCGCTGATGAATTTGCGTCCGTCGTTAAAGGTTATCATGGTGAGACTGCAATGAGCCGTACAGCCGCCGCAGTTAAGCTGACGTGAGCTGTATGTAAACTCCTCCAACGCCTCCGCGGTGATAAGACCGCTCTTTTCGCCGCGGTTTTCCTTTGCATATAACGCCGCGCCCAGCGCGCCCATAAGTCCCGCAACGGCAGGTCTTACAACGTTTCTGCCCAACTCCTTTTCAAAGGAGCGCAGTACCGCGTCGTTAAGGAACGTGCCGCCCTGTACTACTATATTTTTGCCAAGGTCGTCCACGGATTTCGCTCGGATTACCTTGTATATTGCATTCTTTATAATGGACGCGGAAAGTCCCGCGGAGATATCCTCAACGGACGCACCGTCCTTCTGCGCCTGCTTTACCGAGCTGTTCATGAACACCGTACAGCGTGAGCCGAGGTCAACAGGACGCTCAGCAAAAAGTCCAAGCTGAGAAAATTCCGCAATATCATATCCCATAGCCAGCGCAAAGGTCTGTATAAAGGAGCCGCAGCCCGATGAACACGCCTCATTGAGCATAATGCTGTCGATGGCGTGATTTTTTATCTTGAAGCACTTTATATCCTGTCCGCCGATGTCAATGATAAAGTCAACGTCGGGACGGAAGAATGAAGCCGCCTTATAGTGCGCCACCGTCTCAACGATACCAAAGTCCACGCCAAGACCCGCCTTTATCAGATCCTCACCGTAGCCCGTTACCGCAGATGCAGCTATCTTTACCCTGTCACCCGCCAGCTTGTATATATCTTTCAGCCGCTCGGAGATAACGTTCAGCGGCTGACCCTTGTTTGATGTATAATGCTGATACAAAAGCTTGCCCTCCGGAGTGATAAGCACAAGCTTCGTGGTGGTGGAGCCTGCGTCAATGCCGAGGAACGCCTCGCCCTCGTATTTGTTTATGTCCTCATATGCAAGGTCGCACTTTTTATGCCGCTCCACAAAATCATAGTATTCCTGCTTTGAGGAGAACAGCGGCTCGCCCGTAACGATATCGTCCGTCATTTTTGCATTTTCCAGGCGGCTGATAACATCGTCAAGGGTAAACTCACCCGAGGTCTCGTTAGCGTGGAGCGCACAGCCGTACGCCATAAAGCATGGCGCGTTCTCGGGGAATACAGCGTGCTCCTCGTCCAGCTTCAGCGTGTCGGTGAACGCCTTGCGCAGACCCTTCTGGAACGACAGCGGGCCGCCGAGGAACAGCACCTTGCCCTTTATCTGCCTGCCCTGTGCAAGACCCGATACCGTCTGGTCAACAACAGCTTGGAAAATAGAAGCGGCAATATCCTCGCGCTTTGCACCCTGATTGAGCAGGGGCTGTATGTCCGACTTCGCAAAAACGCCGCAGCGGGACGCAATAGGATATATCTTCTCCGCACTTAAAGCCAGCTTGTCAAGCTCGTCTGTGGTGATACCCAGCAGAGTCGCCATCTGGTCGATAAAAGCGCCAGTACCGCCCGCACAGGAGCCGTTCATACGCTGCTCAACGCCGCCCGTGAGGAAGATTATCTTAGCGTCCTCACCGCCCAGCTCAATAACAACGTCCGCGTCGGGATAGCTTTCCTTTACCGCGATAAACGCGCCGAAAACCTCCTGCACAAAGGGCAGACCGCTTGCGTTTGCCAGTCCCAGACCTGCCGAGCCTGTAATGCTCAGCCGAAATGTGTCGTCGGGATAGAGCGCCGCAATTTCTTTCAGCTGCTCCGCCGCAGTTTCCTTTACCCTGGAAAAATGTCGCTGATACTTTGAATATATTATCTGCTTGTTTTCGTCGAGAATAACCGTCTTGACGGTGGTGGAGCCAACGTCGATACCAAGTGCATACACTTTACTCATTCTACAATATCCTTTCAGATCAATCTGCAATTCCGCCCACAGCTTCAATAAGACTTATTATCCTGTCGGCGACCTCATTGGGAGAGCCTTCGCCGCTGACCGTCAGCGCGGAGTTCTCTTTATATACGGGAGCTCTGCCGTCGTAAATTATCTCCAGCTCCTCTTTGGTGTTGTTTGCGACAATGGGACGGTCTTTGCCTCCCGCAATACGCCCGTAGCAGGTCTCAAAGTCCGCGTCGATGTAGACGACATACCCTGCACCGTTGGCAATATCCGCATTGACCTGCTTCAGCATAGCGCCGCCGCCGCAGGCGATAACGCCCTTTTTGTCCGCCAGCTCTCTTACCGCACGCGTTTCCGCCTCGCGGAAGAAGCTTTCGCCCTTTTCCGCAAACATCTGCGGAATGGTCATACCCTGTTCCCCGACGATATAATCGTCCATATCAATAAAATCGCAGCCCAGCTTCTGAGCAAGCAATCTACCCGTTGTGCTTTTTCCGCAGCCCATAAAGCCGCAGAGGAAAATTGATTTTTTCTTTTCGGACATAAATATATTCATTTTCCCGAAGGGAAAATGCTCTCCTTTCCGATGTTTTGTGGTTTGCGAAGCAAATTCCGAGTGACAGCGAGGAAA
>JBJEQM010000406.1:0-4089 GCA_051881755.1 Oscillospiraceae bacterium | reverse complement strand
TGAGTTATCATTACAATGGTCTGAGAGAACCTTTGGCTCGTTATCTTTAACAGCCCCAGTACGTCCCGGGAGGTCTTGCTGTCAAGATTGCCCGTAGGCTCGTCCGCAAGGATAATGGCAGGCTTGGAAGCAAGTGCGCGGGCAATAGCGACCCTCTGCTGCTGTCCGCCCGACAGGTTATTGGGCAGATTTTGCAGCTTGCTTTCAAGTCCAAGCGTTTTGATAACGCCGTCAATATAATTTTTATCGGGAGTGCCGCCGTCAAGCTGTACGGGCAGCAGGATATTTTCGTAAACGTTCAGCACGGGCACAAGGTTGTAATTCTGAAACACAAAGCCTATTTTCCTCCTGCGGAAGATGGTCAGCTCCTCGTCGGTTAGGGTGAAAATATCCTTGCCGTCCACCTCCACTTTGCCCGAGGTGGGTCTGTCCAGACCGCCGAGCATATGCAGCAGGGTGGATTTGCCGCTTCCCGACGTGCCCACCACCGCCACAAACTCTCCCCGCTCCACGGATAAGTTTACTCCGTCCAGAGCGCGCACCTCGTTCTCTCCGCTGCCGTATATCTTGCACAAAGCAGCTGCGGATAATACAGCCATAATATAAACCTCCAAAAAAATTCTGTATTGTATTCCTACAATACAGATAATATCATACAAATCTTTCTCAATTCTTTCGGTGGAAAATCAATTCTAACAGTTTTGAAAGAATCACCTCCGCAAATATACCGAAAACGCCGTACCCCTGCCGACCTCCGAGGACACCTTGATATATCCGCCGCAGCCCGAAATTATCTCCCTTGCAAGATACAGACCTATGCCAAGACCGTCCTTCTGCGATACCGAGGGCGAACGGTAAAAACGGGTGAATATCCTGCCCTGCTCCTCCTCGGAAATGCCCTGTCCGCTGTCGGATATTATAACGGCGCAGAACATTTCGTACTCCATGACGGATATAGACACAAAGCCGCTGTCGGTATATTTTACGGCATTGTCCACAATATTCCCGATAGCCTCGGCACACCATTTTTCATCGTACAGCGCCGACGCGGAGGTATGCTCCAATGTAAGCTTTATCCCCTTTTCCTCCGCCTTGGGAAGATACTGCTTATAAACATTTTCAAGCATGGGCGCAATATCCTTTCTCACGGGAGACAGCGCAATCACGCCCGTTTCCAGCCGCGAAAGCTTCACCAGCGCGGCAATAAGGAAAGAAAGCTTCTCCGCCTGCTCACCTATGGACTCCGCGCAGGAGCGCGCCTGCTCATTAATATCCTGCTCGCTCAGCAGGTCGGCATACAGCATGATGTTCGCCACGGGAGTTTTGGTCTGGTGGGATATGTCGGAGATAAGCTCCTTTATCTTTTCCTTTTCCGACGCCACGTTCCGCGCCGACAGCTCAGAGGCGGAAAGATACCGCGCCAGCTTCGCCTCCACGGAGGAAAGCATGGTCTCGTCGATATTTTCCTCCGTAAAGCTGCCGTCTATGGCTTTATCTATCATTTTATCAAGGGAGCGCATTACTTTTGCCGTGCGGAGGCGGTATATTATAATGATAATTGCAGCGGCAATAATGCAGACCGCCGCTGCTATGATACACAATAGCTCAGTCATTTTCTTCTACCCACACATATCCCAAGCCGTACACCGTCTTTATATTTTTCTGCGCTCCCAGCTTTCCGCGGAGACGGTTCACCGCCACGGACAGGGCGTTTTCGTCCACATACTCTGCGCCGTCGATCCAAATGCGGTCCACAAGCTTTTCGCGTGAGAGGGTCACTCCCGAGTTGTCCGTAAGTATGCGCAGAAGCTTCTGCTCGGTCTTGCTCAGCTCCACGGGAGAGCCGTCAGCGGTAAATTCCATGCGATCGAAGTCGAATACATAGCCGCCGCAGATATATTTTTTCGGCGCGCTGTCACAGCGGCGCAGCTGCGCGTTTACTCTTGCGCGAAGTATGGCAAGGCTGAATGGCTTTGTGATATAATCGTCCGCGCCCTGCTCCAGTCCCGACACTATATCCGACTCCATATCGTTCGCCGTCAGCATTATGACGGGCAGACCATGCTCCGCCTTTATCTCGCGGAGAAAGTCAAAGCCGTTTCCGTCGGGGAGGTTAACGTCCAGTATAACAAGGTCAAATCGCGTTTCCCTGAGCCTGCTCCGCGCTTCCTTTATAAGCCTGCGGCTCTCGGAGACGGTGTTTTCATTCGTAAGGGCACGGCAAAGCCCGTTGGCAAGGGCGTTATCGTCCTCGATTATAAGTATATTTTTCATATCGGTCACCATATTCCCCAAAGCGGAACGTGCTCCTCTCTTATAAATTCTGTATCCCCAAATCATACACTCAGCATATCTCATATTTATATAATGAAAAAGTCGAAAATATTCGTATTATAGGTATATATGACATAAAATGTTTGCCTGATGTATAATAAACAAAAAATGTATAATCAGGGGTCATATATGAATGGGGAAGCAGCAATAAAAAACAATACAGTAAAAATAAATGCCATAACTCTTATATTTGTAACCGCATTTATGCTTTTCCTCAATTTTAACTGCGGATATATTTCCGACGACTGGCATTTTAAGTTCGTATTCACGGAAACGTTCCCGACCGACGGCAGCAGATATATCCAATCCTTCGCGGATATAATCACCTCCGCTCAAAATTACCGCAATTTGTTCGGCGGACGGGTGCTGTGCCATTCTCTTATATTCTTTATAAATATGTTCGGCAAGCCCATATTCAATATCATTAATTCGCTTATGTTCACCGTGCTGGGATACCTTGCATACACGTTTATAAAAAGCTATACCAAAACAAATTACCGCTTTATGCTGCCTGCTGTTTATGTAATATTTATACTTTTCCTGCCGCGTTTCGGTGATAACTGCCTGTGGCTTTCGGGGTCGGTAAATTATCTTTGGTCGGGCGTAATACTGCTAAGCTGCTTTTTGTGTATCAATAGATATGCCCAAGACCCGACTCCCATAAAAACGCTGCTTCTTTGTGTGCCTGTATTTATCTCTTCGCTGACAAACGAAATGACGGGCGGAATGATCGTTATATACATACTGCTTACCTTTACCTTGGAGCATAAATTCAAATGGCAGAGCCTTATTCTGCTTATGCCGGCAATTGCAGGCGCTGTTTTTGTGCTTACCGCTCCGGGAAATTTTGTGCGCATGGAAAATGATCTGCCGCAGTCCGTTGGTTTGGGGCAGATAGTCTTATCCCTGTTCGATCACATAAACACCATTCTTTATTATTTTTATATCTTTATAATCATTTCCATTTTTGCATTGTTCTTCACAATAAAATACAACAGGTCGCTAAAGCCATTTATGGGCGGCTTAAAGCTTTCAGCTGTGGGGATCGCGGGGATACTTGCATTGTCCCTGACAGGAGAGAACAGCTTCCGTCCATACTTCATAGGCTGTGTACCGCTTATATCAGGCAGTATCATATGTGCGGTCAATGTTTTTGAGCAGCTGTCCGCCAAAAGAAGTAATGATACAAAAGGACTGTGCAGGATATTAAGTCTTGCTTCCCTGATATGTATTATCTGCCGATCACTGTGTCTTATAATATCCCATACGCGCCCCGAACCGACGGCGCTTGTATCTTTAGCCGTTATGACAGCATTATTCCTCGTCAGCCTTGTTATTCCGTATGCCGCCGAAATGTTCTCCGCCAAAGGTATCGGCGAAAAAATAAAAAGCAGTATGGGCTCTCCGCAAAAGTATATCCCATTAGCGGTAATTATTGCGATAGTGCCGTACTTGACTATAAATACTGCAATTTATATCAGCAACGCCAATACAAGGAAAATCTGGTTTGAAAACGCCGGACAATACATAAAAGACGGAAAATATGAATATGTTCTTGAATTGGAAGCGCCTGTCGATTTTACAGGTATATTCGATCCCGACGACAGCTATTGCTTTGATAATTCCCCGTACGTTATCAGCTGGTTTGCCTACGATAACGGAGTTTATATTGACCTTACCGATGAAAACAAAGACTGAAGCGCCGACCCGCTTCAGTTTTTTATTTTGTTATGCTCTCCAAAAATACTCCGCCGC
>JBJEQM010000405.1:0-4106 GCA_051881755.1 Oscillospiraceae bacterium | reverse complement strand
TGAGAACTTCAAGGGCACAACGGCAAGAGTAACAACATATACATATGGTGAGGGCGCGTTCTCCGTAAGCTGCGTTGCTACAGACAATGACGATCCTTCAAAGGTCGTTGCAAACTTCATGGAGCAGGACGTATTTGACAATGTAACCTATACCGGTTACAGCGGCAGCGATGGAGAAACCGGTCAGATGGAATATACCTTTGAGATCACATTTGATATGAGAAAGGTAACGCCTGAGACCGAAGAGACCGAGACTGCAGAGGGGGTTGAATAATTATGAAGCTTTCATACAGAGATAAAGTAATTTTTATATGCGCCATCGTGGTTATAATTCTTGTTGCAGGCTTCTTCCTCTTCATCAAGCCCAAGTACGGCGAGATGAACAGTGCAAAGGCTCAGCTTAAAGCAAAGGAATCCGAGTGGGCTGATATCGAAGCGAAGATCAACACTCTTCCCGATCTTGTAACACAGCTTAAGGCTCTGGCAGAGCAGGTAGAGGACGTTCAGGAGCCGTTCCTCAACGATGTTGACGAGAACGGCAAGCAGCAGGCTCCCTATCAGAACGAGCAGTTCATCAAGGAGATACTTGATTCCTGCAATCTTGAAATAGTTTCCATGGAAACAACATATACGGCGGGCTTGGTGTTCGATGAGTATATGGTACCCGTTAAAAATGTACATAGCTACGATCTTCTTATGCAGGCTGACCTTTACAACGAGCTGCCTCAGGAGGTCTATGACGATTATAACGGCGTAAAGATCGGCGACGGCTCCGAGATAGTTATCGGTATTACCGACTTGACTATCGGTTACAAGGACACTTTTGAGCTCGACAAGCTGTTTAACTTTATCGATAAGATCGCCGAGGACGAAAGAACAATGAGCATTCTCAGCGTATCCTCCGGTGAAAGAGGCGACGCCGAGGTAAATGAGACAGAGGGCGATATCAATATGCGTCTGTACTCCATTTATAAGCTGAATACCGAACAGGTGGCTGAGGAGTCGGACGAAGTGGAGATAGTTCCGGTTGAGGAAACTCCTGCTGCATAATCAATAATATTCCGCGGAGCCGATGAAGCGAGCAAAAATCTTCATCGGCTACAGCGGTATATCAGAATAAAAAAAGCATTCCCGAAAAATATTTTAAAAGAGAATATTAAAAGGCGGCTTATGACGTCGGGAGACGGCTTACGGCGTCTTTGGAAAGGATGATTTTTTATGGCAGAAAACAAATCCGTCAGGTTTGGACAAAAGCTGCGCGGTGCTGTTCTTATTATGGTCGTTACCGTAATGTTCATGCTTATTATTTTGCTGCTGGCTACGCTGACGGTAGTTTCCACGGCGCAGAACAGGGCATACATGAAGTATGAAGAGAATCAGGCGTATTATACTGCACGGTCGGCGCTGGAATTTTATACGCAGACTCTGCTTACCGATTCTCATTACATTGCACGAGATTCTTCCGGCGCTGTTATCAATTACAGTTATACGGAAAACGGAACGACCAAGACCGTTCCTGCAAAACAGGGTCTTGTTATGGAGCTTGAGCTTTATAAGATCAGGTCTCAGGAAGGCGCGGCTTATGAAGCAGCCAACCCCACTTATAAAGCATACTGGAGCGACCCTATAGCGGGTGACGGAACATTCCCTTTGGGCTCGGCTGAGGAAAGCAACTACACAATAAAGTACGACGCCTCAAGCACAACCAAATATCTCGATTACATTGAGTATGAGATAGAATTTCCGGACAGAGTTTCGGGCGTTAACTCCAGCGGAGACAATAAGGATTACGGTTTATTCGTTGACACGGATTCAACTACAGGCAAGCAGAAAGCCAAGATCAAGGTCGAGGTACTCAGCAGGACCTTTGACAACAATCAAGGCTATACATATGCTGACATTGTTGCTGCCGTAGACGAGACGACCACACCCAAGAAGTCCGAAGTTCAGGATGCCATTGCCAAGGGCACACGTTCCAAGGACAATATGGCTCTGAAGATAACTTCAACCGTTGAATACATGGGCGTTGAGGGTCAGGCGGTACTGGTTTACAATACCTCCGATCCTTTGGAAAACGACAGCGGCAACGCTATGACATCTTTCGGTACTATCGAGCTGAATAACCTGCACATTGTCGGCGGTGCAACCTCCGGCGATAACAACGCTCCCGGAAATACGGGCAGCGTTTACAGCGATCTTTTTGTCGGCGGAGGCTATTATGCTCAGGGCGGCGGTACCTCCGTTTATCTCACCAGCGGCGACAGCTTCTATATCGGCGGAGATATGGCTTGGCAGAATAATCCGCAGATCCAAGCTCTCGGCGTTCAGACCGGCGAAGACGCTCCTCTTGTTTATGTTGAGGGTAATTTCGGCGGTAAATATTCTATGACTGTAACCGATTATCAAGGTAATATATCAAGCTACAGCGGAAGCAGCAGTTCCGGCTGTACATGGGCAGGAGGCTCAGGCGAGACCAATCCTACCAAGAAAGTAGATCTTGTTTGTCACGAATTTGGCTCATATGACAGCACAACCGGTACAAAATACCAGATCACCAACGGCATGAGCTTTAACGGAAATATTTATTGTGTCGGCAATTTTGTTGAATCAACTACAGACAGTAACTTCAACGGAGATATTTTTGTAGGCGGAAATCTTCATGTCGAAGACGGAAAGCTGAAATCCGGCAGATTCTTTGTAAAGGGCGTTGCGATCGTACCCGATAGCTGGGTAAGCGCAGACAACAAGCTTAATCCCACATTGGGCGGCTCAAGCGTACAGATCTATGCAGCAGGCGGCGTGTATAAGCAGAGTAATTTGACGGATGCTGTTGTACAAGATGTATCTTTGACTTATTCTTACGACTTTACAGATCTTGAAGTTAAGCAGAATGCGGATTACGATACAACGGAGGATGTAATAGAAATATATCTTCCCGTAGTATCTGGCAGCATATCTGCGGGCTTCAACGTTGGCAAGGGCTCCGGTCCGACCCTCCAGAAGCGTCAGATACCCACAGAGCTTTCTCAGTATGCACGTTATTACCACAGAGAGACTGACGGTACTCTTTCCAAGAATGTTTTAGATCAGTATTATCCTATCACCGCAAAGCAGTATGCAGGTACTCCGGACGCAAGTGACCGCGCAAAGGGCAACTATGTTGAAAAAGATTTTTCAATTCCTGCAGACGCAAAGCAGCTTTCGGCGAGCGGCAATAATGAGCAGCCCAGAAACGAAAAGGGCGAATTGATCACACAGGATGAAGAAGGCAACTATATCCAGCCCAAGCGTGCTTGTCTGAAAATAAACGGTGTACCGACATTCGGCTATGAGCTTAACAATCCCGGAAACTATCAGCTGATGCCCAGCAGCAGCATTGACAGCGGTTTCGGTACGGAAAGCAATCCGATGATCATTTCCGGTGTAGGAGAATATAACTTCTATGTAGAGCCCGGTCAGTCTTATTATGGTATCATCGTTGTTGAAGACGGCGCACGCGTCAACTTCTATTCAGAGGCAAAAACGGGCGTTTACGTGGGACAGAATACAGTTTACTGGAGAGTTGCTCTTTATACACGTGAAATGTATGACAAGATGAAGAGCAATCAGCCATGGAATTTCGGCAGCACATCTGCATATTCAATGGCAGCTCCTCAGGTAAATTACTTCCTCGAAGGCGAGCTGACGTGGGATATCAGCGAGGCGGGAAGAAGCCTTATGACAGGCTATACCTACGCTCCCTATGCTACTATCAAGGGCTGTGAAGGTACTCCCAGCGCTGTAAAATTCTCCTACAACGGCGTAAGCAAGAAGCCCGACGGTTCGGAAATGTCGGCAAGATTTGAGTTTGTAGGCTCTGTTGTTGCCGCAAATATCCATATGTCCAGTACGGGCGGCGTTGGCTACATCAATCCCGACTTTGACGGTACAGAGCCCGGCGAGCCTATATTTACATGGAAAAACGGCGTTGCGTCGGCTAAGTAAGGAGGCGAGGGTATGTTCAAAAAAAGTGTTAAGGGCTTTACCCTTGTTGAATGTCTTGTTGCACTGGCGATACTTGGCATAGCTTCGCTTATAATGGTTCAGATATACGCTAATGTAAGCAG
>JBJEQM010000404.1:1865-4135 GCA_051881755.1 Oscillospiraceae bacterium | reverse complement strand
TATTTACGTTCATTTGCTGTGACCTTCCCGCCGCACTCCGTGCGGCGCAATTTTCAAATACGCTTCGCTGTTTGAAAATTGAAACGCCGATTGCATTATATCGGGTCAAGTTAGTCTGCTTTGAACTATTTTTGCCTGCGAACTAACTTTTTCTTGCAATCGGCGTTTTTTATTGTACTGTTACTTTGCTTGTTTTTAGCGTTGTTTGCTTTAACGCGTTAGTTTTTATGGGGCTTCGCCCCAAACCCCACGAGGGCTCTGCCCCTCGACCCCGCGAGCTGGGCTCAGCTCGACCAGCTATTACAATTAAAGCATCCAAAGCTCCTCGGCATACTGTGTAACGGTTCTGTCGGAGGAGAACTTGCCGCTGTTGGCAATGTTCATCCAGCACTTCTTTGCGAAAACTTCCCTGTTCTTGTAATCGTAAAGGGCGCGGAGCTTGGTGTCAACGTAGCCCTCCAGATCGGTGAGCAGGAAGTAATTGTCGGGCTTGTGCCAGCTTGTGCCGTTGATGAGGGAGTTGTACAGCTCGCCGAACATACCCGTGTCGCCGTCGTTGAACGTGCCGTCAACCAATGTATTGATAACGCGTTTTACGCGCTCGTTCTTGTAGTATATCTTCTCCTTGGGGCGGTATGTGGGACGAATCTTATCCAGTTCCTCAACTCTTGCGCCGAAGATATACTCGTTCTCCCAGCCTGCCTCCTCAACTATCTCAACATTTGCGCCGTCGTATGTGCCCAGTGTTACGGCGCCGTTGAGCATGAACTTCATATTGCCTGTGCCGCTTGCTTCAAGTCCCGCTGTGGATATCTGCTCGGATATATCAGCCGCAGGGATAAGCTTCTCGGCGTAGGATACATTGTAATTCTGCACGAAGATGACCGCAAGCTTGTCCCTTGTGTCGGGGTCGTTGTTTACAAGCTTTGCAACCTCGTTGATATACTTGATAATGCCCTTTGCGCGTCTGTATGCGGGCGCCGCCTTTGCGCCGAAGATAAAGGCGGTAGGCTGTAAGTCGGGCAGCTTATGCTCCTTTATCTGGAAGTACAGGTCAACGATAGAGAACGCGTTCAGCAGCTGGCGCTTGTATTCATGCAGGCGCTTTACCTGGATATCAAATACAAAGTCGGGGCTTAAAAGCACGCCCTCATGCTTTGCAATATAATCACAAAGCTGCTGCTTCTTGGTGCGCTTGATGTCCATAAAGCGGTGTATTGTGTCGGGGTCGTCCACGAATTTGGTGAGGTTTTTCAGCTCGGACAGGTCTGTTATCCAGCCGTCGCCGATCTTCTCGGTGATAAGGGAGGAAAGCTCCTCGTTGCAAAGTCCCAGCCAGCGGCGGGGTGTGATACCGTTGGTCTTGTTCTGGAAGCGCTCGGGGAATATCTCGTACCATTCCTTGAGAGCATCGTTTTTCAGTATATCGGTGTGGAGCTCTGCAACGCCGTTTGTGTGGGAGGAGGCGAAGATAGCCATTCTCGCCATGTGTATGCGGTCGCCGTCCACAATAAGCTTCTGCTGTATCTGGTTATCCGTCTGACCGATGGAGCGGAGATATTTTACAAGGTGGTCGTTTATCATGAGCACTATCTCGTAAACTGTGGGAAGAACGCTCTTGAACAGGTCGATATTCCACTTCTCCAGAGCCTCCGCCATGACGGTGTGGTTTGTATAATTGCAGGTCTTCTGTACAATATCAAAGGCTTCCTTAAAGGACATACCCTCCTTGAACATGAATATCCTGATAAGCTCGGGGATAGCAACGGTGGGGTGGGTATCGTTGAGCTGCAGCGCGTAGCACTTTGCAAACTGTGAGAAATCGTCGCCGTGAGCGGCTTTGTAGCGGCGGATAATGTCCTGCACGGAGGCGGAAACGAAGAAATACTGCTGCTTTAAGCGCAGGCGCAGACCTTTTTCCGTATTATCGTTAGGGTAAAGTACGTTTGATACCGCCTCGGCGAGAATGGTGCTCTCGGAGGCTTTCATGTAGTCCTGATTGTCGAACGCGCCGAAGTCGAAGCCGCGTACAGGCTCGCTCTGCCACAAACGGAGAGTGTTTATCGCCTTTCCGCCGTAGCCGATGATAGGCGTATCGTAGGGTACAGCCATGACGGATTGGTCGCCGAAGTCAACGCGCACGGCTTCCTCCTCGCAGCGAACGCTCCATGCGTCGCCGAATGCCAGCCAGTCATCGGCGGTCTCCTGCTGGAACCCGCTGCCGATGGACTGCTTGAACAGACCGTATCTGTATCTTATGCCGTAGCCGT
>JBJEQM010000404.1:0-1765 GCA_051881755.1 Oscillospiraceae bacterium | reverse complement strand
CCGCTGCCGATGGACTGCTTGAACAGACCGTATCTGTATCTTATGCCGTAGCCGTTAAGGGGTATATCGCAGGTAGCTGCGGAGTCAAGAAAGCAGGCGGCAAGTCTGCCCAGACCGCCGTTGCCCAGCGCCGCGTCCTCAACCTCTTCAAGGCAGGATATATCAACGCCGTTTTCGCTGAATATCTCCTTTGCCTCTTGAAGAAGTCCCGCACAGTACAGATTATTGTACACCGCACGTCCCATGAGGAACTCGGCGGAGAGATAATACGCACGTCTGCCCTCGTTGTGGCGAAGCTCCGTCTCCTTCCACATGGGGATAATGTCGCTCATTACAGCGCGGGAAACCGCGTTGTGAAGCTGCTTTACGGAGGCGTGCTTCATGTCCGTTCTGCCGTCTGTCAGCAGGTTTTCGTTTATTTTCGCAAGAAACTGTTCCTTATTCATGTAATGACCTCATTTTCAATAAATTTATGTTTTTGCTCTGAAAAAATCAGATTTCTATATCATTTTATCATAATATGCAGAAAAGTGCAACAGTATATATGCAGATTTGTATATAGTATACAAAAATGTTAATATATTCTTGATAACTATAATATCATACTTGAAAAAAAGCCGACATTATTGTATCATATATACAATAATGATGAAAGGACGCACTTATGGAAAACCAATTTTACTCCATGCTTTCGCGAATGAAGCTTATAAACCGCTGGGGACTTATGCGAAATACGCGTAACGAAAACATCTCCGAGCACAGCCTTGAGACCGCCATGCTTGCTCACTGCCTTGCGGTGATACGCAACAAATATTTCGGCGGCAGCGTCAATGCCGAGCGCTGCGCTCTGCTGGGCGTTTTCCACGATGCCACGGAGATAATCACGGGCGACCTGCCCACCCCCGTAAAATATTACAATCCCGAGATACGCACCGCCTACAAGGAGGTGGAGGAGACCGCAAAAGCGCGGCTTATATCCATGCTGCCCACGGAAATGCAGGACGAGATCGCGCCGCTGCTTTCGCCTGCGCCCGACTGCTCCGCCGAGGAGCTGGAGCTGTGGCATATTGTCAAGGCGGCGGACAAGCTTTCCGCGCTGATAAAATGTATCGAGGAGCGCATGACGGGCAACGCGGATTTTCTCTCCGCCGAGCGCGCTTCAATGGTGGCTTTGCGGGAAATGGGTATGCCCGAGGTGGACTACTTTATTGAGCATTTCCTCCCCAGCTACGACCGCACCCTTGATGAACAGACATGATACAAAAAGACCTTGCAGATATTTTCGTCTGCAAGGTCTTTGTAATTATATTACTTCTGTCTGCGCTTTCTTGCGGCAAAGATGACCGCAGCGCTTGCAAGCATTGTCAGCACTATCGCGCCGTATGCGGCTGTATCAGTATGTACAGCGCCGTCGCTTTCCTCGTCAAAGCCTGCCTCGGAGCTGATGTCCTCGGCGTTCGCGCCGCTGTCATGGTTTCCGCCGTGCCTGCTGTCATAATTCGGAGAAGTCGGGTCGTTCTTGGACAGATAAGGCTCGCCGTTGTAAGGGGGAACGTAGGGAGGATATTGACTGCCGTCGCCGCCTGTTGATCCGCCGGTTTCTCCGCCTGTTGCTCCACCGGTTTCTCCGCCTGTTGCTCCGCCGGTCTCTCCGCCTGTTGCTCCGCCGGTCTCGCCGCCTGTTGCTCCGCCGCTCTCACCGCCTGTTGCTCCACCGGTTTCTCCGCCTGTTGCTCCACCGGTTTCGCCGGAAATGGGGTCGTTG
>JBJEQM010000403.1:0-4167 GCA_051881755.1 Oscillospiraceae bacterium | reverse complement strand
ATTAGTGAATAGTGAAGAGTGAATAGAGAATAGTGAATAGTATTAAGTTATCAGTTTAAAGTTAATAGTATTCAAAAATAGGGCGTTTCGCTGTACAATGTACATCGAAACGCCTTTTTTCTTTATACTTATAACTATAAACTAAATACTGAACACTAAAAGCTATTCATTATTCACTCTTCACTATTCACTAAATCATAAGCCAGTCCTCGGAGGTAAGCTTCTCTTCGGGAACAAGCAGCTTAAAGCGAATATTTTTCAGCTTGACGCCGTCCTGTCCCACATTAAGACGGAACACGGCAAATCTTGAAAGAATAAGCGATGTCCTCACAATGGAAACGTCCTTGCCGCCTGTGCCGTTGAATGTAAAGGAAGCAAAGGGTATGCCCGAAATAAACAGGGTGCAGGGTATCTGCGCAAGCTCGCCCAGCTCGGAGCTGCCCGTCAGCGTGACCTCGTACTTGCCCTTTTGCTCTATATCAAAGCCGAAAAGATAATTTGCACCCATGATGGATTCCCTGTCGTCCAGAGCATAACTGAACTCCGCTGACGCCTTAATAAAATCAATGCCCGATATATCACAGTCCATATCCTCGGCAGGACGGTTTATTATCTCCACCTCGGGAGCGGAGCCCATGAGCCTGTCCATGGCGCGGCTGTGCATTACAAAGCTGCATATGCTCATGGCGCTGCGGCAAAGCTCGGCGCGGGTAAGTCTGCCGTCCGAAAGGGCTTCAAGGATATTGTCACCCGTGCTGTTGTAGGTAGAGTCGGGAACTACCATATAAACGTCGTTGCCCGAGCGCACCATTGCCGCAAGGTTTGTCTTGTCCGCAGGCTTGTTACGCTCGTTTATGTTGGCAAACCAGTCGGTCATTACAAATCCGTCAAATCCCCATTCGTTGCGCAGTATTGTTGTATTAAGGTCATAGCTGCCTGCCGTCCACAGACCGTTCAGCGCGCCGTAGGTTGTCATGACGGAGTCAGCGCCGCCCTGCTTTACGGCTATCTCAAAGCCGCGGAGATATATCTCGCGGAGAGCGCGCTCCGAAACGACGGTATCAATAAAGTGACGGCGTTTCTCCTGATTGTTGCCGCAGAAATGCTTTATCGTGCCCGTTACGCCGTACTTATGCAAGCCTTTCAGCTCCGCCGCCGCCATTGTACCCGTGAGATACGGGTCCTCGGAGAAATACTCGAAATTTCGTCCGTTGCGGGGGTGGCGGTGGATATTCATGCCCGGACCGAGGAGACACTCCACCTTGTTGGCGTTCATCTCGGCGGAGGTCATGGCGAAAAGCCGCTCCGCAAGAGCGGTGTTGAAGGTGCAGGCAATAAGTGTGCCGTTGGGCAGGCTGAACGCCTTTGCGCCGCTGTCAAGACGCATACCCGAGGGACCGTCGTCGCAGCATACCGCAGGTATGCCAAGCTTTACAAGGCGGTCGGATACTCCGCCGAAAGCAGCCGCCGTGCCGGGAGTAACTCGCGGGCTGCCCATGCCCTCGCCGCGTACAATGCAGGCAAGGTCGTCGTCGGTAAGCTGTGCGATAAACTCCTCCATTGTATTTTTGCCGTTGAGAACGTCCGCAAGCTTTATGCCCATGTCCCCCGCAAAGGGTATATCACGGGGAAAGTTATCCGCACGGCGCTTGTCCATATCCTCCTTTGCAAGAGGCACGGGCTCATAGCTTATATTATATACGCCGTTTTCGCACACGGGCTTCATGCGTTCAAAAGGCTGAACCGGAGCTGCAGCCTCGGTAAGCCGCTCGGTCACAATATCCGTATCTGTCTCAAAGGACAGCGCCTTTGCCGCGCTCCTTACGTCTGTTCCCACATAAATATTGTATACGCCCCTCTCCAGCACATAGCAGGACTTGTTTCCCGTAACGCCGCTGTCATCGTATGAGGCAAGATATGCCTTGTCAAATTCAAGATGCAATTTCTGCGTTTCATTTGGAGCAAGCTCCGCTGTCTTGCCGAAGCATACCAGCGCGCGGAGGGGCTTGCCAAGCTTTCCCTGCGGACACTCCGCATATACCTGTACGACCTCTTTGCCCTTTGCGCTGCCCGTATTTTTCACCGTAACATCAAGTGATACCCTGTCTCCGTCGGCGTTGCGATCCGATACGGTCACATCAAACGTTGTATAGGAAAGACCGAAGCCGAAAGGATAGACCACCTTGTCCTTGGCAAAGGTCTCGAAATAGCGGTAGCCGACGTATATATCCTCGCTGTAGAAGTTGCGCTCATCGCCGCCGAAGTTTTTATCCGAGGGATAGTCGGTTATATCCGCCGCAATTGTGTCGGACAGCTTGCCCGAGGGAGATACGGCGCCCGTCAGCACGTCCGCCGTGCCGCTGCCGCCCGTCATGCCGCCCTGCCATACATACATCACAGCCGCAGGGTCGTACTTTTTCACAAAGCCCATATCCATGATACCGCCCACATTCAGCAGCACGATAACGCGCCCAAAGCTGCGGCACACCTTGTCAAGCATATCCTCCTCCAAATCCGAGAGAAGATACGCTCCCTTTGCGTTGAGATTGTCCCTGTCCTCACCTGCGGTGCGTCCGATAATTACAATAGCGGCGTCATTCCGCGCGGCGGCGGAGCGGACAATTTCGTCGGTCAGGGGCATTTCCTCCTGCGACCAAGGCTCACAGCCCCAGCCCAGACCGCTGTCATATGGGTGAGACATCTCCCACTCCGCGTAAATTTTCTCCATCTCGCCGTCTATCTCCACAGCGCCGCTTTCACGCAGACCCTCCACAAGATTTGTCACCGACGACACGTTTACCATGCCGCCCGAGCCTGTGCCGCTCTTGTAATAATGCTGCTGTATGCGTCCGAAAACTGCGGTACGGCAGCCCTTTTCCAGCGGCAGCGCGTTATTATCATTTTTCAGCAGCACGCAGCCCTCCGCCACGGTCTGTCTCGCGGCGGCAAGATATTCGTTCCAGTCAAGCCTTATCTTATCCATGTAAAACATCTCCTTAAAGAGTAAATGATTTTCTCGTTCATTGTATACATTGTACTATGTACAGAAGATAATTTCAATATACTTTTTTATCATAAATATAGGTTGATATTGATATTTTTTCGTCGGTATGGTAAAATAGTATAAAATATAGATTTACGGGAGGACAAAGCCGTGCCGGAATATATCCACGAAAACATTTTCGATGATACTCACCTTGAATCCTACTTTTCCGTTATCGAGCATAATGATTACTATGTCCCCGCCCACTGGCACAATCACGCGGAGATACTGCTTATTACCGCAGGTACGCTGTCCGCAAGCATAAGCTCACGCAAATTTGAGCTTTCACAGGGCGATATGCTTGTTGTGGGACCGCAGGATATACACTCTACAGGCTCCGACGGCAGCACAAGCTATATCCTGCTGCAAATATCCTATGAGCTGCTTAAACGTTCTATGCCCGATTTTGATATTATCCGCTTCCGCGAATACTACGGGGCAGAACAGGGCGGGCAGATGAAAAAATACCTCGGCGAGATGCAGCGTATCCATGCCGCCAAGGAGGACGGCTACCAGCTGAAATTTTCCGCGCTGCTTTACGAACTGATGTACCTGCTCTACAAGGACGCGGAGCGGCTGACCGCGCAGGACAAAAACCGCACCACACGGGATATAAAGCGCGTCGAACAGGTCATGCGGTATGTGAAGCAGAATTACGCGCAGCATATCTCCGTCAGCGACGCCGCCGCGGAGGTGTCCATCTCCCCCGAGTATTTCTGCCGCATTTTCAAGGCGCACACGGGGCAGACCTTTTTGGAGTACGTCAACTCCGTGCGTATGGTATATTTTTACAACGACCTTATGACCTCGGAAGATACCGTCACCAAGCTTATGGAGAAAAACGGCATTACAAATTACAAGGTATTTCTCCGCGTTTTCCGACGTACCTACGGCGCTCCGCCGCAAAGACTCCGAAAGACCTTGCAGGAAAAATAACATGATACAATATATAATGTAAAATGTATTATACTATTTTCATCAAAACCGTAGGTTTTGACTTGCCGCCTGTAAGGCGGATATTAGGAATTATACTAAACACCATTTAAAATATGGAAAAAATCAAGCCGATAATCTTGAAAAGCTTTAGCTTTTTTATATTGGATTTCGGCGCAGATTTTTTCCCG